>RECH01000282.1 GCA_007694125.1 Leptolyngbya sp. DLM2.Bin15 | reverse complement strand
TATTGTCTCAAAGTCCAGCACTGTATGATTTTGAGCTGCCTTGTCACCCGTTCAGCCCTCAGCCTTTTCTTTTGCACTCTAATTTTTGTCGAACTCACGTTAGCCAAACAAAACGACTCCCTACATCATGAGAGAGCCGTGATTGAGGTATGGATATGAGGGGTGACAGGAGTAGCTGAGCTGGTTGACTGACCAATCTTTTTGCCTAGGCCAGGTTGAGCAACCTAAAACCCAGTACCAGCCTAGATTCCGTTGGGTTACCCTAACGCTAACCCAATCTACGAGAGAGTCAGGATTGCCGGGGGTTTGTCCGTCAATGTTGTCCGTCAATTAGGTAGCTGAAATCTAGACAGGCGATCGCCGACTAGATTGAGGAATCTACGGATACAGGCGGGAGGACGTTGTTAGCAGATGCGGTTGTGGTTTCAGAGGGCAAACCACCTTCTCCTACAGCGCGCGTAATTTCTACGCCATTTTGCTCTAGAATCACCCGTGGCTCACCGCCGGGCACAAATTCAATGCGCTTGACCAAAACTTGGCCGTTCGACAAAAGCTGGCCTTCGCGAACATAGCGACTGTGGGGTTCATTCGGCGCTGCCACAATGGCATGAACTGTGGTGCCAATTTGCACCACACCAGTGACTACCACAGCCCGCGCTAAGTCTGTGGGGGGTGGCGGCGGTGGGCCTGCTGGCCGCTGCGGCACGAGCTCGGGAATGGGAGCTAGACCGCCAGGCGCGGTCGTACCGTTGTCGCTTGGGTCACTACGCGTTGGTGGTGCTGCTGCTTGTTGCTCCTCCTCCTCCTCCCGGCCCGTGGAAATAATGCGGGGGGTGGCAGGAATCAACGCGAAAGGATTATCCCGTTCTTGAGTAATCTGCCGGATCCGTTCATCGGCATTGGTGGAAGCAATCAAGTCTGCATCAGCGGGGGGCGGTGGTGGCACCGCTACACCATCCGTCACCGGCTCTTCAGCTTGCTCATCACCTGGGGGCAGCTCTCCATCCGCCACAGGATCATCTGGGATCGGTACAGCTTCAACTTCCTCGCTCACCGTATCCTCTCCGCCCCCCGGAAAAAACTGGCAGCCTCCCACCAGCACCGTTAGGCTTCCAATTAACACTAGCTTTGATATTTGGCGCATACCCAGTCCCCCGTGTCACACATCTCTAACAATCAATTCTTCAACGATGATGCGATCTGCCTGCTTGACGTCTTCTAAAAGACGACCGAATTGTATGCGGTTCTCGCCAATTCGGCAAACTGGGAGCGATCGCCGGCTAGTTGTTGCTCACCTATCCTTAGTCTAGCGAGAATGGAAAACTTACGGTTTGGTTTTGGTCGCTGACGCTACCGGTCAGGGTTTGGGTTTCCCCACGGGTCAACAGCGTCACTTCAAAAGGAATATCTGCCGATCCACTGCCACAGCGGGTAAAGAGATTGACTCGAATCGTATAGCTGCCCGTGGGCGCTTGGGAAACGGGCCAAAAAATATTTTCGATGGGCTGGGTGGTGGTGCCGCTACAGGCTGCGTTAGCATCCACGTCCAGTTGTCCCCCTGAGGGTACCTGACGATTATAGTAGGCAACAATGTTCCCGCTTGGGTCAGTGACTTCTAGATCGAGGTCATCGGTGGTTGCCCAACGAAGGGTGACTTGAATATCGCCGGTTCCCAACCCTTCGGGTGTGCTTTCTTGCACCACAAACGACGGCGAAGGACAAATTTCGGAGAGGTCTTGCAAGACACCCCGCGGGTTGACCATGTAGCATCCCTGCCGCTCTTGGGAGATGGCAGAATGACTGCCAAAGATGGGCAGCACCACGGCAGATACCACCACTACGGTCTGTAACAGCTTGGACATAGTGACATAATCCCTTCAGTAGCCAGCAAAGAATAGCACAGACGATCCAGATTAGAGGCGATTCCCCGAGGACACCAGGCGCGGGGTAGGTCGAGGCTCGATGGAGCGTCTCGATGGGGCACAGGTTAGCGCGAACCGATGGCTATTGATGTGCCGATCATGCCGCTTAAAATAAAACAGCCTCGTCCATCGACAGCTCCACATTTAAGATGCCCAACTCCCTGATTTTTGTTATCAACAGCGATCGATATACGATTTAGCATGATGCCAGGGCGATCGCTGAAGAGCCTCTCCCGTTGAACCATCACCTTCAGCCCTCCTAAGGGTGAGTTTGGCTGATGAGTCTGGGCCAAATCCTTCATAATTCTTTAGCCAACGTTAGTCCATGATCAAGTGGGAGCGATCGCCCTATGCAACCTAATATTTTGCGTCAATTACTCACTGCTGTGGCCCAAGGCACGGTGCCGCCCGATGTCGCCTTTGAGCGGCTCTGGGATGATTTTGAGCCGGTGGAGGAGTTTGCCAAGCTCGACCATCAGCGATCGCTGCGTACGGGTTTTCCGGAGGTGATCTGGGGGCCAGGCAAAACGCCGGAGCAGATCGTGAAGATCATGCAGACGATGCGATTGGTGCAGCCGGTGGTGATGGCAACCCGCATCGAGCCGGAGGTTTACCACCAAATTCAGGCCCGCATTCCCGATGCCATCTACTACGAACAGCCGAGAATTTTGGCGATCGCCCCCGATAACCTCACGCCCTACCAGCCAGGCACCATGACGCTACTGTCGGCGGGTACAGCGGATCTAGCGGTGGCCGAGGAAGCGGCGGTGACGGCAGAGCTGTGCGGCTTTCGGGTGAAACGCCTCTGGGATGTGGGCGTGGCGGGCATTCAGCGACTGTTGCAGCATCAGGAGCTGGTGCGGGAGGCGGATGTGTTGATTGTGGTGGCGGGCATGGAGGGGGCGCTGCCCAGTGTGGTGGCGGGGCTAACCAGTTGTCCGGTGATTGCCGTGCCCACCAGCATTGGCTATGGGGCTAACTTTGGCGGACTGGCTCCCCTGCTAACCATGCTCAATTCCTGCGCGGCGGGCATTGGGGTGGTGAATATTGATAATGGGTTTGGGGCAGCCATTCTCGCAGGGCAGATTTTGCGGACAGCAGCCCGGATGAGCGATCGCGATGGCTAAACGACAAGCGCGATCCTTCTGCATCGTCGATATCGTTCCTACGCTCAGTGTGGGAACGCTCCCAGGGTCGCTCCTGCGCCCAGACCTAGCTGCAGGAGCAACCACGGTAGGTGTCAACGCGGGAGCGCTGACACCATAAGAAATCTGACACCAAAATCTACTAGACCTGCCATCAATCCTCGTCGTCTTCGATCACGGCACTGCGATCGAGGAGCAACAGGTTGCGCAATTGGGCTGTATCAAAGTCCGTCAGCCAATTTTCTCCCGTGCCCACCAGTTGCTCCGAGAGGGCTTTCTTTCCTTCAATAATTTCGTGAATGCGCTCCTCCAGGGTGCCCGTGCAGACAAACTTATGCACCTGCACATTACGGGTTTGCCCGATACGGAAGACGCGATCGGTGGCTTGGTTCTCCACCGCCGGATTCCACCAGCGATCGAAGTGGAAGACGTGATTGGCACGGGTCAGGTTTAAGCCCACGCCCCCGGCTTTGAGGGATAGGATAAACAACCGAGGAGCTTGGGGGTCTTGCTGGAAGCGCTCAACCATGGCTTCCCGCTGCTTTTTGGAGGTGTTGCCATAGAGGAACAGCACCTCTTGCTGAAATTGATGCTCTAGGTAAACCTTGAGGAGCTTACCCCATTCGGCAAACTGGGTAAAAATCAAGGCGCGATCGCCCTCGTCCATCAGTTCGTCTAGCATAGCCTGAAGGCGCTGGAGTTTACCGGATTGCTGGGCTGAGAGTAGCGGAGTATTCTTACTCTTGCTGCCCAAGAGCTGCGGGTGATTACAGACCTGCTTGAGTTTTGTGAGTAAGGCGAGGATCATGCCGTGGCGCTGAATGCCTTCCGCCGATTCAATCTCTGCCAAAGCTGAATCTACCAACTGTTGATAGAGAGCTGCTTGGTCGGGAGCCAGGCCACAGAAGACGTTATTTTCCTGCTTATCTGGCAAATCTTGAATAATCGTGCGATCGGTCTTCAGGCGGCGCAGAATAAACGGCTGAACCAGCGATCGCAAGGTTTTCAATGATGCCGTATCGCCGTAGCGTTCGATGGGAATCACAAATCGGCGCTGGAAGAAGTTGCGCGGCCCCAGATAACCAGGGTTGAGGAAATCCATAATCGACCACAGCTCTAGCAGACGATTTTCCACGGGGGTGCCGGTGAGGGCAATGCGAAACTGGGTTTCTAGCTCTCGTAGCGCTTGGGATTGCTTCGCTTGGGGATTTTTAATATTCTGGGCTTCATCCAAGACAATGCCCCGCCACGAGACCCGCTTTAGGGTTTTCAGATCGCGGTATACCAAAGGATAGCTGGTCATCACCAGATCAACGGCTTTGGCGGCGGTGGCAAACTCAGCCTGTTGCGATCGCTTCTCCCCATGCTGCACCAACACCTTGAGGCTAGGCGCAAAGCGCTTGACCTCCCGTTCCCAGTTGCCCAACACCGAGGTGGGACAGACCAGCAGGGTGGGAGTCGTTAGGGCTCCCTGTTCTTTGAGATGCAGTAATAGGGCGATGAGCTGAATGGTTTTTCCTAGGCCCATATCATCGGCTAGGCAAGCGCCCAGACCCCACTGTTCCAAAAAGTCGAGCCAGGATGCACCGCGCTGTTGGTAGGGGCGTAGGGTGCCTTGGAAGCTGGCAGGGGTGGGCAGGGGTTCGATGCTTTGGTTGCCGGTGGTGAGGGTGGTCAGCAGTTTTTCCAAGGCTCCGGAGGTCTCAAAGTTGACCACCGGCAGCTTATCGATCATCTGGGTGTCGCCGGTTTTGATGCGCAGGACATCTTCCAGGGAGAGCGATCGCTGGTCTTTGCGACTTTCAAAAAAGGCTTGGGCCGCGCGAATATCGGGCGATCGCAATTCCACCCATTCGCCGTTAATATCCACCAGCGGTGTATCCAGCGCCACCAGCCGATCAAACTCTGCCTTGGAAATCCGCTGCCCGCCAATGGACAGTTCCCACTTAAAGTTCAGCAAACTTTGCAGACCCAAGCGCTTGCGGTTGCCCTTAGGCGGATCGGCCTTGATGCTTAGACCTAGACGATTGGCAAACCCATCTTGCTGGGCCAAACTCGGAGGCAGCACCACCCCCAGCCCATTTTCCCGCAACCGCCAGGTTTGCACCTTCAAAAAGTCGTAGACCTGATTGGGGTCAAGATGACAGGCGATCGGCTGCTGGGTGTGCAAACTGGACTCCAACACCGGATAGAGGCGGGAGGCCAAGCCAAGACCGGCTAACAGGGTTTCCTGGGGCAGCTCAATGGTGCGGCCATGGTAGACCCAGCGATCGACGGGATGGGCCCAAACCGTCTGGGCATCCACCAAAAAGCTAGGCTCAATCACCGACTGCAGGCAGTAGTCTAGCACCCAGGCTTTTTCATTCTCCGCTGGCACCTTGAGGATAAAGCAGGTGCGGAACGTGGCGGTTTGCTGGGCAAGCTGATGCTGAATGGGAGCAGTCCAGGCGGTCAGCAGCGACTGCAGGGAATCGAGGGCAACCGCATCGGTTTGCAGGTGGCTCGTGGTCTCCTTGGGCGATCGCTCTTGGCCAACCCCCAGGGTTTGCAGCCATTCCCGCAGGGGTGGATCTTTGGGGAAAGGGCTGGTGGGCAGAGGTTGGGAGGCGATCGCTTGCCGCACTTGGGTATCGGTGGCGGCTTGCAGGAAGCTGAGGATGCGGGCCCTGGCATCGCTGGGAATCATGGGCCCGGCATCATCGACCGGGTTGGTGACATCTACGCCATAGAGCCGACAGATTGCAGGCATGACCTCCGCAAAGCGAGCCAGCCGTTCTTGATCGGTGGCGCTGTCGAGCAAGACCTGCCAGGTGGCGATCGCAGTTTGCTCATCCACCCGGCTAAACTCCGGCAAAAATTTCGACCGTGCCAGTAAGTCTAAGTGCCAGCGAGCCACGTGAGACCAAAAGCGCAGATCACCGCCCATGAAGCCACTGGCTTGGGACTGGATCCCTAGGGGCAGCGATCGCAGCAGGGTTAGGGCTTCATCCGCCGACAGCCACAGGCCGCTAATTTGCCAGGGCTGCAGGGTGAGATCGGAGGAGGAGGTCTCGGCCGCATCCCCCGGCACCGCCACGGAGAATCGCGGTATTGTTTTGCCATCCTGCTCCAGGGTGGGCAAGCTCACGGGCAGCGATCGCCATCGGGGAGCCCATTGCTCGACCCAGTCGTCCTGCGATGTTGCCTCGTCGCGTTTGGAGCCCGCCGGCACCGTCGCCAAGGGGAGCTGGGGCATAGCCCACTGGATGGCCCGCTCGTGGTGCAACTGCTGCAAAAACTGCATCAGATCTGCCAACGACATTCCATAGGGATGGGCGCGATCGCTGCCCACCTCCGCTAGGGCATCCAGTGGCTGCCAGGCCTCACCCCAGACCACAAAGCAGCCAGGTTCATCTCCTAGCGTTGGGTGCTCGGTTGAGGTGCTCTCTGGGGCGTCGAACAACGCCGAATTCTGAGGCAGAGCCAGCCAGCTACCGTGTAAGATTGCCATGCGAACCGTAGAACCATAAGTTGACGGGGAGACGGGGTGGCTGATGGTCAACGCAGACCAGCGCCCTGGTATGTCCAGCAGACCAAAACGACCTAGGCGACTACGTCATCAGCAAATCTCGGGAAGCAGGAGCCTGTTGCTCTTGTTCCTCCATCCCTCCATGATGTCAAGCATCGCCGGATACGTTTGGCTCATTCTACCAAGATCCGGTGATGGCCATGGAAAATCGATACAACTGGCCAAGGAACGCTGGTGATCTGAGGCTTGGGTTTAGCCTGAGCGTGCCGCGTGAAGAGCGATCGCGACAGTCAAGCTTTAGAACCACCAAGGGTTTGAAAAACAAGAGAATAGTTAAGCTTAGCGGAAAGCGATCGCAGTTTCAAGATCGATGTTACGATTGCCACAGAAGAACAACAGAACTCAAGAAGAAATAAAGGTACAGCATTTCATGCGAGAGGAAATTGATAAGTTAATATCCATCGACGGTCGGGATATTAGACTTAAGATGGGGTTGCTAGCACCCCAAGCCGGCGGTTCCGTTTTGGTCGAGTCAGAACAAACCTCCGTCCTAGTCACGGCAACCCGCTCCTCAGGCCGTGAAGGAATCGACTTTTTGCCCCTCCTGGTGGATTACGAAGAAAGGCTCTATGCCGCTGGGCGCATCCCTGGCGGTTTTCTGCGTCGTGAGGGTCGTCCTCCAGAAAAAGCAACGTTGATCTGTCGCTTGATCGATCGTCCCATGCGGCCGCTCTTTCCCCAGTGGCTCCGGGATGACATCCAAGTGGTGGCCACCACCCTATCCATGGATGAACGGGTTCCCCCCGATGTGTTGGCGGTGACGGCGGCATCCTTGGCCACGTTGATTGCACAAATTCCCTTCAATGGGCCGATGGCTGCCGTGCGGGTCGGGCTAGTCGGCGATGACTTTATTATTAATCCCACCTATCAAGAAATTGAGATGGGAGATCTAGATCTGGTGGTAGCCGGATCCCCCGACGGGGTGATTATGGTGGAAGCTGGGGCGAACCAGTTGCCCGAGCAAGACATCATTGAAGCCATCGACTTCGGCTATGAAGTGGTGCGCGATTTGATCCAGGCTCAGCTCGATATTCTCAAGGAATTGGGGCTAGAGGTGGTCACCCTCACAGAACCGGTTGCCGACGAAACCCTATCAACCTTCGTCAGTGACCAGTCTGCGGACGCCATCAAGACCATCTTGGCGCACTTCGAGTATGACAAGAGCGCTCGGGATGCTGCCTTGGATGACGTGAAGGACAAGGTAGCCCAAGCCATTAGCGAACTCCCCGACGATCATCCGATCCAGGTGGCGATCGCTTCGGATGGTAAAGCCCTGGGTAAGGCGTTCAAAGCCTTGACCAAAACCCTGATGCGCCGCCAAATCGTTGACGATAAGGTGCGGGTGGATGGACGGAAACTCGACGAAGTTCGTCCAATTCAATGTCGGACGGGGCTATTGCCATCGCGGGTGCATGGCAGCGGTCTCTTCCAGCGCGGTCTCACCCAGGTGATGTCTATCGTCACCCTCGGAACCCCCGGCGATGCCCAGGAAATGGACGACCTCCATCCCGACGGCAAGAAGCGCTACCTGCACCACTACAACTTCCCCCCCTACTCCGTGGGTGAAACCCGTCCAATGCGATCGCCCGGACGGCGGGAAATTGGTCACGGTGCCTTGGCAGAGCGGGCCCTGATTCCCGTACTTCCCCCCAAGGAAGAGTTTCCCTACGTGATTCGGGTCGTCTCGGAAGTGCTGTCCTCCAACGGCTCCACCTCCATGGGTTCCGTTTGTGGCTCAACTCTGGGCCTCATGGATGCCGGTGTACCAATTATCAAGCCGGTGAGTGGTGCAGCCATGGGCTTGATTAAGGAAGGCGATGAAATTCGCATCCTCACCGACATCCAAGGCATTGAAGACTTCCTCGGCGACATGGACTTCAAGGTAGCCGGCACCGATACCGGCATCACCGCCCTGCAGATGGACATGAAAATTACCGGTCTGCCGATCTCGGTAATTGCCGATGCCATCCACCAGGCCAAGCCAGCTCGAATGCACATCCTAGAAAAGATGCTGGCTACCATTGATCAGCCTCGCGCTGAGCTATCACCCTTTGCACCCCGCTTGCTGACCATCAAGATCGATCCTGACCTGATTGGCTTGGTGATTGGCCCTGGCGGTAAAACCATCAAGGGGATCACCGAACAAACCGGTGCCAAGGTCGACATCGAAGACGATGGCACCATCACCATCTCCGCCCTAGAAGGCAGCAATGCCGAACAGGCTCGCGGCATCATTGAAGGCATGACCCGCAAGCTATCGGCGGGCGATGTCTATGTGGGTCGAGTGACGCGGATTATCCCGATTGGCGCATTTGTGGAAATCCTGCCCGGTAAAGAAGGCATGATCCATATTTCCCAACTCGCCGACTACCGAGTGGGCAAGGTTGAGGACGAAGTTGCCATCGGCGATGAAGTGATTGTCAAAGTACGGGAAATTGATAGTCGCGGTCGGATTAACTTAACGCGTCTTAACATTCATCCCGATGAAGCCGCTGCGGCTCGGGCTGCTGCCGACTAGCACGCTTCTGACCTAGTGATCTAGGTCAAACCATCGGGCGATCGCTCTCGGGATAATCCTAGGGGCGATCGCTTTTTTGTGGGGGAGCGATCGGGGCAATTCCTTGGATTTGATCATCTGCCCTTTAGAATGTGCCCATTCCGTCCTAAACTATAGGATGCATTATTGCTGATAACCCATCACGACAGAGTCACTCGTGCGAAAGATTGTCATTGCTGGTAACTGGAAAATGTACAAAACCCAGGCAGAAGCCCTAGAGTTTCTCCTCGGGTTTACCACCCTGGTGAATGAAGCGCCAGATGAACGAGAGATTGTCCTTTGTGGGCCGTTCACCGCCCTAGGCACCCTCTCCAAAAACTTACACGGCAGCCGTATTCGCATTGGCGCACAGAATATTCACTGGGAAGAATCGGGTGCCTACACGGGAGAAATCTCCGGGCCGATGCTGACCGAATATGGCATTCGCTATGTCGTGGTTGGGCATAGTGAACGACGGCAGTATTTTGGCGAAACCGATGAAACCGTCAACCTCCGCCTAAAAGCAGCCCAGCGCTACGGCTTAACGCCGATCCTCTGTGTGGGAGAAACCAAGGAGCAGCGTGATGCCGGGGAAACGGAATCCCTGATTATGATGCAGTTGGAAAAAGACTTGGTTGGCGTCGATCAAACCCAGTTGGTGATTGCCTACGAACCTATTTGGGCGATCGGCACCGGCGAGACCTGTGAATCGAGCGAAGCCAACCGGGTGATTGGCCTGATTCGTAGCCAGCTCACCCATGCCGATGTGCCGATTCAGTATGGCGGATCGGTGAAGCCGGGGAATATCGATGAGATTATGGCCCAGCCAGAAATTGATGGCGCGCTTGTCGGTGGAGCCAGCCTAGAGCCCGAGAGCTTTGCCCGCATCGTTAACTACATCGCCTAATCATCTAGGTAGGGGCGATCGCTCCATTGCCAAACATCAAACACAGGAATGGGGGTTGGCCAGGGTCATCCCCCATTCCTGTATCGTTTAGTGCCCGTGGTCCTAGGGGCAACTCACCCCAGCCAGATTGGAGCCACTACCCACAAACCCGGTGGAAATCCACCCTTCGAAGGGAGCCGTGATGTAAACCCAGGTGCGCCGTCCTTCGGGCGTCACGGTTGTCCGGGTCATGTCCGTGAACTCAAAGTCCTGGGGCCCTGTGGGAATCGTGGCCACAAAGGTGCGTTCAGAAATCACCGGCTGGTTGCGCACAATCAGACCCAGAGGGGGCACGACTTGACAACGAGTGCTACCGGGCGTAGGTGCAGATGCGGCAGGCCCCGGAGCTGGCGTAGGCGTGGGAAACGTTGCTGCAGGTTGTGCGGGCGCTGTATAGCTAAAGCCTGGGGGACAGGGCGTGCTGTCATCCCCAATCAAAAATCGCGTATCCACCCAGCCAACTTGGGGTTCAAGAATTTGGATCCAGCCCTCGCCGCGTCCATCTCCTAGCATCATCACGCCTTCCGCTGGCAGGGTACCCACCACGGTGCTGATGGTATTCGGCTGTTCATAAATGGCAATTTGCGCCACAGTGGTGCGGCAGGTGCCCACCCGTTGAGCGATCGCCCCTCCAGCTCCCCCAGGAGACAAGGCTGGCTTTTGGAGAGTTCTATCTGCCGCCTGTCCTGTCCCAACATTACCCATCGTCGCTAGAGCTAGGCCCAAAGCGATCGCGTATCCCATTCGTTTCATGGTTATAAACCTCACTCGTTAGCAGATCCCGTCACGGACATTTGCACTATACCTGTGGGTATCATCCCCCATGCTGGCGAACCCTGCACCGGATTAGACCATTCCCCAGGTGAAGTCTGACCAACTGTAGCTAGATTATCCATTCGTAACCAGTAATTGGATCATCTGGCTGCATCTTCTGAGCCTTTTGGGAGCTAGGAAGTTCCCAGGGGCAGCCTGGAAACCGATTGCCCATGGGTCATTTCAGGTACAGGGTGCTGGCGTTCGTAACCAAGGGCGATCGCCCCTGATGACATGCACCATAGGGGCAAACATGAAACCAAAATAATCCTGATGTCGGTAAGGAAACCTAGACTGGTGTAACAGAGGGCGATCGCTGGGGAAGGTTTATTCAGAACCCTGCTGTCCCTGCTCTACGGTGTTTCTGGTAATCATCCTAAGGATTGATCGCATCCAAAGATAGCTGGGAGGAAGATTCGAGCATAATAAGAAGGTAGCAGACGACCAACCCTCGGCATCGGTGTGCCATCTTAACGGGTCTGGGTTTCCCGATCCATTCTTTTTCGCTGAGCACGTGGCTAACTCAGGAGTAGGCAGTTGTATGGTTCAGGTTGAACATCTAAAGCCCAGACTTATGGTGGTGGACGATGAAACCGACAATTTAGCTTTGTTGTATCGCACCTTTCGGCGAGACTTTGAGGTGTTTAAGGCAGAGAGTGCTTTTGAAGCCATGGATGTGTTGGATCGCGAAGGGGAGATGGCGATCATCATCTCCGACCAACAAATGCCCAGGCTGTCGGGTATTGAGTTTTTGAGCCGAACGGTGGACTTGTTTCCCGATACCATTCGTATCGTCTTGACGGGCTACACCGATGCTCAGGATCTCGTGGATGCGATCAACAGCGGCAAGGTCTTCAAATACATCACCAAACCATGGGATGCAGCCGAACTGAGAGCCTTGGTGAATCAAGCGGCGGAAACCTACAGCGCCATCAAGCAGCGTACCTGCGACTTGACCCGGGCCCTGCGGCGCGAGTCGCTGTTCAACGCCGTGACCAGCGCCATTCGTGAGTCCTTGGACTACGACAGCATGTTGCGCACCATTGTGGAAACCATTGGCAACACCTTTGGGGCGGATGCCTGCATGTTATACCCCGTGGAACAGGTGGAGTTTGGGGAGGCAGGATCGGTGAACCTGCCCCTGGCTACCAAGGCGGAGGCAGACTTTGTGCTGGCCAATAGTACCCGCTGGGTCAACGCCGACTCGCCCAGCGATCGCTCCTCCCTCCCCCCAGTCGATCCAGAGGTGTTGATGGGCAGTGTGGGCGATCGCTCCGTGAAAATTGCCCAAACCCAGCAGCAGGAGCAGCCCTACGTCCAGCTTGTGATTCCCCTCACCTGCAAGCAAGAAATACCGGCGGTGCTGGTGCTCTACAAGCAAACCACCAGTACCTCTTGGCTGAAAGACGATATCGAGCTTGTGAAAGGCGTTGCCGAACAGGCCGCCCTAGCCATTTCCCAAGCCAAGCTCTATCAGCGCATCCAAAAGCAAAGCGAACAAATGCAGGGCGAATTGGCCGTAGCCCGGCAGATTCAAGGCAACCTGCTGCGCCAGAGCCTGCCTGACATCGACAATATCAAAATCCAGGCCTACTGCTACCCCGCCCGCGAGGTAGGGGGCGACTTTTTTGAAGTCTACCTGCATCCCCAGGGAGACATCTGGTTAGCCGTGGGCGACGTATCTGGTAAAGGAGTGCCCGCTGCCTTGTTTATGGCCAGCGCCCTATCGGTATTGCGCCGAGAGCTAGCCCAGGAAGCGCCACCGCCCCCCAATATCGTCATGCAAAACCTCAACAGTAGCTTGCTTGACAATCTCGTTAGCAGCAATTGCTTTATTACCATGGTGCTAGCTAGTTTTTCCCCTGAGAGCAAGCGTTTGGTCTATGCCAATGCGGGGCATATCTATCCCCTAGTATGGTCGTCCTATCACCGGGAAGACGATGGTCACAAAACCGGCAACCCGGCCCTCGAACCCACCTATCTCAAACAGCGCGGGGTTCCCCTCGGGATCTTACCGCGATGGACAGCGGATGCAGGCGAACTGCAGCTACAGTCTGGGGATGTGCTGCTCTTGGCCAGTGATGGTGTCACCGAAGCCAGCATCGCCAATGTGGAGCCCGGCAGCGGCCATGCCCCCACCAGCCGTTCTATGCTGCGCCAAGCGGGGCTATGGCAACTGTTGATTCAAGACCACGGCAGCCTCGACCTAACCCATATCCTGTCGCGGATTCAGGCTCATAGCGAGACCCAAGAAGATGACCAAACCATGCTCTCCCTGGAGGTGCTGTAGCTGATGAGAACTGAGCTGCATATCCCTAGTGATTTACGGTTTTTGAATATTGTGGAAAGCTGGTTGCTGGGTGCTCTGGAGGTGGAGCTGGGCGATCGCGTGGATTGGCCGCGCCAGTCCAATCGCCTACGCCTCGTATTGGTGGAGGCTTACTCCAATGTGGTGCGCCATGCCCACAAAAACCAGCCCAATTTACCGGTGTTGATTCGATTGGAGCTGAAGGGGCAAGATATTTCCATGGAAATCTGGGATCATGGACAAGGCTTTGACCTATCCACCTACTTGCCTCCCATGCCGGAGGAAAAACAAGACGGGGGCTATGGTTGGCTGATTTTGAACCGCTTAATGGATCGGGTGGAGTATCGCCTGCAGGTGAATGGACGCAACTGTTTATCCCTGGAAGCAACCCTGCCCACGGGCGAGTCCGAAAGACCTAGCTGATCTGCCCATCCAGACATGATACTTCCCTAGATTGCATCCCTATGACTCTTACCATTTCCCTCCGGGCTGAGCATATCCACACCCTCAACCTCTTGCCCGCCACCCAGGTGTTGTCTACCCTCAAGGTTCAAGAAGCGATCGCTCAAGCTGGGCAAGCGATTCAGTTTGAACTAGACTATCCCCGCGAAGCCGACGACCCCCGCGAACTCTCCGAAATTCCTGAGGTACGCCTCTGGTTTCTGCGGCTGGATGCCGAATATCCTTGGCTACCCTTTTGGCTAGATTGGGGCAAGGAGCTGAGCCGCTATACCGCCATGCTGGTGCCCCATCAATTCAGCCGTACGGAAGGCATTCAGTACAACCCTGAGGCGCTGGAGCTGTTTGTCATGGGCAAGACGTTCACTCTGCTACATTGGCTGCAGCAAAACGGTATCGACGGACGCACCAAAATTAAGGCCATGCTGCTCACTCTCGGGTATGACCTTGATGATGCCTTTTTTGACCTCGTGCAAACCTCCTCCGTTGGAGACTCAGGGTGAAATTTCAGGTAGTGCTCAAAATTAATAATGATAGTAGAGTGAAATCTTTGATTTCTAAAGGTCTCAGCGACAGGCAGCATTATACTACGAGCACTATCCTATGTTCGGTTCCGTCTAGTCATCATGAATAAATCAAGCGCCAAGAAAGATTTGTTCTCGATGAAAACGGAGGAAGTCCGGTTCGGGATAAAACTTGTCAGGTAACCGTAGTTGACTGCCAGCATAAACAACAAAGTTGCTTTCAAGTGTTTTCTCAGGTAAAAACTTTTGAAGATAGTGGCTTAGAAGCAACCTATTATTTTCATCAAATGTGATTAACCCCCTATCAAATGCAGCATCATGAGTGCGAGCAAGGCACAATCCATTATGAGGATTAAGACGATGCTCTGATTGTTCACGCCAAGGAATAATATGGCTTGCAATTAGCAGTTCTGGAATAGGATTTTCAGTAATACAACAACGGTTACCGTATGATGATAGAACCATTTGTCGAAAGAAGTTTTGTCCAATCCTTATTTTTGTTGTTATCTGAACTTCTGTCGCTTCTATGCTCCGAGTTGGAGGATACTGTGTTGAAGTCGGCTTGGAAGGTTTAGGCTTTTGTTGGATAAGCCATTGATTCAGGGTAGAAAATTCAAAACCAACTAACGCTTGAAAACGCTCTTCACTTTCTATTCCCAACTGCTCCCAGTTTGCTTCAAACTCTCCCCAAATTTTTCGATCAGCCTTGCTTACTCCACTCAGCCCTCGAATGCCACGCGCTTGCTGAGCTGGATCAAGCGAGACAAAATTGCTGAGTTTCATCGCCAGACTGCTAGGCGTTCTACCCAGCTTTTCCGCAACTTCTATAATGATTGGCGTTTTATGGTTAATCTGACCAAATGGCAGCTTGCAATATAGATTCATTGCAATGATGAGTTCATCCCGTGTCCAGGGTTTTCTAAGATTCATGAACTTCTATCCTGGTAATCCTAGAATGTCAGAAAGGTTTTTCCTAATTTGTTAATACGGGTGATAGTGTAGGCAAGTTGATCTGCAGACCACACTCTGTAGCACGCACCCCCATGACTGGTGCGGGCATGTTCTGCGTGATTCTGGTCAATTCCACCTAGGATTTGACATCCAGCATTCTTGAACCCTAGGCTTATACCGCCCGCACCACAAAAAATAATGACCCCATTATTCTACAAGCTAGTTCAGCCCCATTAGGCGGTGGCATAGCCAGAATGTTCACGCATTAAAGGATGATGGAACCCAAC
>RECH01000256.1 GCA_007694125.1 Leptolyngbya sp. DLM2.Bin15 | reverse complement strand
TGAACACAGTAAAGAAGAGACCCACTCCCGGTCAATGGCGTTGCTAGACGTTGGAGATTATTAGAAAGGTGGATGGCAGGGAAAACCTAGCCATCGATGTCTGGAATGATGCCAAGCTCTTGCATAAGTGTTGAAATATCAGTGCCTCGTAGTTGGGCTAGAGCGATGAGCGCTCGAATTCGGGAGACATTGGCTTGTTCGATGTCGTCAGAGATGGCGATTAATCTGGCGTGCTCGGTCTCGGTGAGGGTAGCGGCGCGACGTTTGGCAATGAGGCGATGGTAGTCTTCCCAGCGATCGCTAGATAGTCCTAGGTTGATTTGTTCCAACAGGTCGGTTTCGACTTTGGAGAGGGCCGGGGTGGGATGTAAAGAGGCTTGCAGCCGATCTTGAAGGACATTGAGGATGTAGCGATCGGGGTGGATGCCTTGTTTTGCCGCTTCAGTCCGAAGTTGCTGTTCTAGTTCGGGAGGAAGTTGGAGGGTAATGTCTGCCATAGGTGCAAGGGATGCCGTCTTAACCAGCGGATTCTAGAATTTTAACCCATGGCTAAATGGAGCATATTCATCGCCCCACCCCTCAACCCCATCTTAAAGAATTCGATCGCCTTTGTCGTCTAACAGAGAATCGCCCTTCATGATTCCCAAAAAGCGATCGCCCTTGGTGTGACTGGGAGAGCGATCGCCCCTCCTTTGGAGAATTGCTCTAGTCTTATGGACGACATTACGTTGCAGTGGTGGGTGGGATGATGGCGATCGCTCCCACAAATTGTTCAGCGCGCCCCAGATTTTGGGCAACCCGAGTGGAGTTATAGGCTCCAAAGTAAAGCTCAGCAGCAGTGATGCTTGAAATAGCGAGATGGGTGATACCAATGGCTAAGGCATGTTCGCGAATTTCGGGACGACCATTGAGCCAGTAGATACAGATATCGGTGTCGAGCAGATGGGTCACGCTTCAAGGGAATTGAGAGTACGGGTGGCGTAGATTTCGTCGATGATTGCATCAACGGGGCGATCGTCTTCCCAGGTTCCAAACGTGGCAAGGAGTGTGTCTGTTTGGGCGGATTGTGATGGGTTAGGCAGATTGGATTGAAGCTGTTGAAGTTCGCTCTTAAGAATGCGTCGAACAATGGATTGAATCAGGGTTTCCAGGTCGTTGAAACTCAGAAAGTTGAGGAGATTGGTGGTGCTTTTGTCCATCGTTTTTAGAGGGCCTCGCTGTGTTTTCATTCTAATGGAATCGTTAGGAAGCCGCGATCGCCTTTGCTGTTTCGTAGAACATCGCCTTTGCTATGTCACAGAGCATCGCCCCCCTGTCACGCTAGGTTGTGTAAGAGGGGGCGATCGCCCGTGGTTGGCATACACGGCCAAATTGTTGAGGCGCTTGGCTACATCGAAATAGCGTTCCAACGGCTGTTCAGCGAATGGTTAGATTCCAGCTAGATTGCTTGAAGGGTTGATAAATATTGCCTCGGTAGTCGATGTTGTAGATCTGGAGTTGATCTGCGTCGATATCGATGTAGAAAATAATCCTAATTTTGCCCACTCGCATTCGCAAAAAACCATTCCAGTCGCCTTTCAAGACTTTGATGTCTAGCTCATGGAAGGGAACCGTTCCATCTTGCTCAATGGCATTGAGAAGTGCGGCTAGTTTCTCACGAAGTTTGGTGGCATCTTTGGCGGAGAGCTTGTCTAAAAACTTGGCGGCACTTTTACTGACTAGGAGGTCCATGTTTTACCCAGTCTGTCAGGTTGATAAATTCGGAGGAGTCGTACTCAGCGGGCTTACCAAGCTGGGCTTGGAGGGTTTGCATTTCTTTGTCCGAAACCCTGGGCATGAGGAGGAGACACAGCTTGAGGCGTTCTTCCCGTAAGACTTCCCGGATGCTTTCTTTGACGAGTTGTTTGAATTCGAGAGCGTCCATGTTAGGTGCCCGGTTCAGGACTTGACTATTGTAATTTAGCATTTCTGAGGTCTGCCCTTACATACTCCAAACTCTGCTGCATCATCAGGGTATGCGGATGCTGGTTGCCCAAACGCTGCTGATACATGGCTAACGCTTGCACCAACAAGGGTTCTGCTTCCGTCAATCGCCCCTGATGATAATACAGGACGGCCAAATTGTTGAGGCTGGCGGCCACATCGGGATGCTGCTCGCCCAACAGCGATCGCCTCAGGTCTAGGGCCTGCTGCAAGAGCGGTTCGGCTAACTCGTAGCGTCCCTGGGAATCATAGAGTCCTGCCAAATTGTTGAGGCTGGTGGCCACAGAGGGATGCTGCTCACCCAGCAGCGATCGCACCACGGAAAAACAGTCCTTATACCAAGGCTCTGCTTCTGCATAGAGTCCCTGACCTTTATAAAACCAACTAATTCCAGTGAACACCCACCCCAGATCATCTTCTTCGGGCAGATACAGTTCCTCTCTTGTGTTGATCTGCATCAAGTCGGTGGCGACTGCCTTCAGGTGCGGGATGGCGTCCTGCACGGCCTGAATCTGCGCCAGCGTCAGATCTTGGGGAATTTGTTGTGCCACGGCAATCATCGTGGTGGCTAGGGCTGTTTTTAGGTGCTGCCGTTCCTCCCCGGTCAGCTTGGTGGCAAAAAACTCCCGCAGCAGTTGATGCAGTTGATAGTGGCCATCCTCTGTTCGGGTCAGCAAATGCAGATTCAGGAGCTGCTTGTTTCGCACCGTGGCCAGGGCTTCCTCATCCCACTCCGGCCAACATGGCTGCACCAGAGTCCAGGGAATTGCGGCCGGGGCAAATAGACTCAGCAGCTTGGCGATCCGTTGGGCGTCTTCATCCAGCCGTTCCCAACTCAGCTCAAATGCCGCCGCCACGCTGAGCGATGCGGTCATGCCGGGGTAGGTGTCCTGAAGCGCTTGCGCAGTCAGCCGTTTTTTCTGCAACCGCGCCCACAGCACCGCCAGCGTCACATCCTGATCCTCCGCCAGATACCGCCCCACCAGTTCCAAGCCCAAGGGCAAATAGCCCAACCACTTACAGAGTTGCTCGGCTTGGGGGATATCCTGATCAATCCGCCCATCGCCCACCAAGGATCGCAACAGATCCAGCGATGCCTCAGCACTCAGCACCTGGATGTCGTAATTTTTCACCGGACTGCCAAAACGCGACCTCGACGTTAGCAAGAGTTTGAACTGCGATCGGGGTGGCGGCAAAAATGGCTGAATATCTTCATAGGCCTGCACATCATCCAAGATCAGCAAGGTCGGTTGAGCCGGCCAATGCCGCCAGCAAAACGCCACCTGTTCCGCCAAGCCCAGATCATCGGGCATCACCAGTCCCAGGTTGGCTCTGGCGAAGGACACGATTTGCAATCCCACATCCTGCCGTGCCTCTAGCCAACAAACGCCGCCGGGATACGCATTAGCCTCTAGCTGCTGGTATGCATATTGCAGAGCCAGTTCGGTCTTGCCAATGCCGCCCATCCCCGCCACGGCCGAAATGACCACGGTAGCGCCCGGCTGGAGCTGCTGGTGTAGAGAGTCCAGATCGTCATCACGTCCCACAAATTGGGCAACACCGCTGTAGGGCAGGTTGCAGGGGATGCCAACAATTTCTTTGGGAGTTGGAGGATAGTTATGGAAATGCTGCTCTTGGGCAATCCATTGCTTTCCACCGTCATTTGCCTGAGCGTTAACATCCATAAGAGCAATCACCAGGTCAAGTAACACATCAGCGGGGTTAATATCCCCGACTTTTTCAGAAAAAGTCGGGGATCTGGGCGAATCGGGGATCTGGGCGAATCGGGGATCTGGGTGCCTCCTAGTCTGACTCAGACGTACCAAAATACTGCTTCTCAGCAATCCACTGCTTGCCCCCTTGCTCTGCTTTTGCCTGGACATTCATATTGTTGTCGCCGGTCACGTTTTGCACCATGTTGCTATTGTCTTGCAGCTTTCCAGCATTAATCTCCTGAGCCATCAAGCGAATCTCATCAGCAAACTGAGGATCATCATCCATCGCCACCTGCAAATAGGCCGCGATCTGGTTAATCTGCTCCGGCGTGATGGTTTGGGTTTTCTCAACCGAGGCTTTGACCTCTTCAATCCGAGGCTTACCGCGCAGCTTCGTCCAGATGCGCTTGAGCAGGCTTTCCATTTTGGCGATCGCCTCCATCGTATACTTCTCGCCCAGCTTCCCCGCCCCCGACTCCAGGAACTTTTGCAGGGCAATCGTGGCGATCGCGCCAGCGGTCAACAATACAGGATCACTCATCAGGGCAACTCCAAGCATAGGGCTGTATCTTTTCTAACAAAAGAACGTCCAACTTGGCTGAAAACGTTACACTTAATTCAGCCCAGCCTCCCCATCCATGCAGCGAACGATTGAGAGATCTGAGTGATGATGCCAAGCTGAGGCGATCGCCCTTGATGTGCCTGGGAAAGATATCTGTTTGGATAGTATGGGGAGAGCGATCGCTTATCCTGACCTTTCGAGAGAGCGATCGCTAGTTGAGACGTTTGTTAGTGAGAACTGTCAAGAGAGCGATCGCGTAGAGCCAGAATCTCCGCAGTAACAGCCAGACTTTCTTCGTAGAGCATATCCCGCCCCCAGCGCTGCAGTTGCTGGCTCATAAGTGCCTCAGCCCGTTGATCAGATAAGGCACTCACCTGCTCCGTGCGGCAAGATTGGGCGCTGCCGCCAGCCTCCATGCGCATACAGCCGGTAGTTTCTGAACAAAGGATGGTGCAACAATCAGCATTGCAGTTGGTGGAAGTCAGGCGAATACCGACCAGATCGCCCATAATTTCGCCCCAGTCGGCGGTGGGGATGGCGGCTAGTTCAGCTTCAATCCGCCGATGGTTCGTACCTTCAAAGTAAATATGCCGTAGGTCATAGTCACCGCCGGTGGCTTGATAGTCTACAGGTTTCCACCCTAGACGACTGGCCAACCAGCCGAGATACATAAGAGCCTGGGCTGCATTACCTTTTTCATAGTCGATGGCAATTTGATCCATCTCGGCCAAAGAGTCACGACGCTCTGGGGGATCAAAAGCAGCGGCTGTTAACTCTTGCCAAGGGGAAAGGCGATGCCAGTTGAGGTCTGCAATAAAGGTATTGTCCTCAATCAAGTGCTGCATTTTGAGCAATTCCGACTCAGCGTCGCTAAAGTAGCTGGAATCAACAATGATGCAGTTGGTGGCGGTAGTCAGGCTTTGGAATAAGGTTTGTTCTGGGTTGGGGGTCGCTTTCCACCAAATAAATTTGGGTAAGTCTGGAATCATTAAGGATGCGACGACATCACTGACCCGCTCTAGGGCCGCTTTGGTGCCCCGCAGCGTAATATATTCGCAGCAGACTAGGTTGCTGCCGGTGCCGCCTTTTTGCACAGGACAATAGGCGGATACCTGGGCCGAGACGCCTTGGTCATCACCTAGGACAGGACAAAGGGTAATGATCCGACAAGGATTCTGGGCAGCGATCGCGTCACTGATGCTGAATCCCCGAGCATTCAGGTTGGTAATTTGGGTGCGATCGTCTGGCTGCTTGGCAAATTCTTCCCGGAGGCGGGCTAGGGTAATGGGATCCACCCGTCCCGTCACCCGCAGGTCATAGGCGATTTGGGCTTCCTTCACGGCCGCCTTGGTGAGGGGCCCATGAATACCGTCGATGGGGCCAGAGTAGAAGCCTAGCCCTGCTAGAAGCTGCTGAAATTCTTCCGGCTCATAAACCACCATGCTAAAGGTGGCGGCGCGGGTGGCGATGGGGGTGCCGCTGCCGCTGTTTTGGCTCAGCCAGATTTTGCTTAGCTCTGCCTCAATCTCATGGAGCGAAATATCCTTGGGCTTCTGAAGCGCCACAATTGGGGTTGGTGTCATAGGTGTAGATTCCTCAGTTAGCTAGACATGATTCGCGCAATACCTCTACTTCTAGGGAGGCGATCGCCTCCCCCACGAGTTCAGGATCTATAAGCGTCGCCAGCGCCGTTCATCTCGGTTCAGCAGCATTTCTGCCTCCACAGGGCCCCAGGTACCAGCTTCATAGAGGGAGATGGCGTCCGGTGGGGCGGGCGCATCCCACACCTGCAGCAGGGGCGTCAAGACCCGCCAAGAGGCTTCTACTTCATCACCTCGGGTAAAGAGAGTCTGATCCCCCAACATGCAGTCAATCAACAGGCGGCTGTAGGCATCCGTACTGGGTTGCCCAAAGGCCGCGTCATAGCGGAAGTCCATATCCACCGATCGCGTTCGTAGGGAATTCCCCGGTGTTTTCACCTCAAACCGCATGGCGATCCCCTCATTCGGTTGAATCCGCAGCGCTAGTACATTGCGGTTCACCTGCTTCGCGGCAGACTGGAACATAATGTAGGGCACCTCGCGGAAGTGGATGGAAATCTCCGACACTTTTTTGGGCATCCGCTTGCCAGTACGTAGATAAAACGGCACCCCTTTCCAGCGCCAGTTATCGATAGACAGCTTCAGCGCCGCATAGGTAGGTGTGGTGGAATCGGGAGGTGCCCCCTCTTCACCACGATAGCTTGGAACATCCTGGCCCTTCATCCAGCCGGACGTATATTGCCCCCGGACAGCAGAGGCATCAATGTTGTCGAGATCGGCTAAACGGGTAGCCTGCACCACTTTCACCTTTTCATTGCGCACACTGTCGGCATCCAGGGAGTTGGGTGGCTCCATGGCCGTGAGGCAGAACAACTGCATCAGGTGGTTTTGCACCATGTCCCGCAGGGCTCCGGAGGTTTCGTAGTAGCCGGCCCGTCCTTCCAGCCCCACGGTTTCCGCCACGGTGATTTGTACATGATCGACAAATTGGCGGTTCCACAAGGGCTCGAAAATGGCGTTGGCAAAGCGAAAGACCAAGAGGTTCTGGACGGTTTCTTTACCGAGGTAGTGGTCAATGCGGTACACCTGCTCTTCAGAGCACACCTGCTGCACCACGCGGTTGAGCACCTGGGCACTGCTGAGGTCGCGGCCGAAGGGCTTTTCAATCACGAGGCGTTGCTTGGCGGGATCGCTCAACATGCCAGCGGTTCCCAACTGCTGAGTGGCTTCGGCAAAGAAGCGCGGCGCAACGGATAGGTAGAAGACGCGATTGCCTCGGGTGCCTCGCTGCTCATCTAGCTCGCCCAGGAAGGCTTTGAGCTTGTGGTAGCTAGAGGGGTTATCAATATCGCCAGAACAGTAGAAGAGCCCTTTAGCAAAGTCTTTCCAAATCTCCTCGGAGACAATGCCGCCCCCAAATTCTTGAATCCCTTTGTAGGAATGCTCACGGAAATAGTCATGGCTCCAGTCACGCCGCGCGACGCCCACAATGGTTAGCTCTGGAGGCAGTTTGCGCTCCAGCTTCATTTGGTAGATGGCTGGAATCAACTTACGGTGGGTGAGATCACCGGAGGCCCCGAAGATGGTGAGAATCTGAGGTTCGGGAATGCGGTCTTGCTGAAGACCAACGCGCAGGGGATTTTCGAGCGAGGTAACCATAGGCGGGGTTCACTATAACAAGGGATAACAAGTCGTGTGGGGAAACGATTCTATCTCAAGGCTGAGCAAGCTTAGGGGTGCTTAAGCAAGACGTCTTGCTCCCGAGTGCGCTCTTGAATGAAAGATTCAACCAGAGCCACATCCTCCTGGCTGCCGATAATCAGGGGGGTGCGGGCATGGATGCGATCGGGGATCACGTCCATAATGTCTTGGGTGCCGGTGCTGGCCCGTCCTCCGGCTTGCTCCATCAAGAAAGCTAAGGGTGCAGACTCATACAGCAAGCGTAGTTTGCCCTCTGGGTCTTTCACCGTGCCGGGGTACACAAATACCCCACCTTGGAACAAAATTCGGTGGAAGTCGCCCACCAGTGCGCCGCTATAGCGAGCCGTGTAGCCTTCGTGGCGATGGACGTAGCGAATGTAGTCGCGGATGGAATCATCCCATTGCCAAAAGTTGCCTTCGTTGACACTGTAGACGGGGCCGTGGCTGGGAACTTGGATATTCTCGCTAGACAGGATGAATTCACCGAGGCTAGGGTCGAGGGTGAAGGCATGAACGCCCTGACCGATGGAATAGATCAGCATGGTGGTGGGGCCGTAGAGCACATAGCCAGCGGCAATCTGCTGATGACCATCTTGCAGCAGATCGGCGGCGGTGCCATCGAGATCTTCGCCCTCTTGGCGGCGGATGGCAAAGATGGAACCCACGTTGAGGTTGATATCAACGTTGGAGGAACCGTCAATCGGGTCATAGAGGAGCGTATAGCGGCCGATGGGACAATTTTCTGGAATGTAGTAGGGCTTCTCCATCTCTTCTGACGCCAGGCGGCAGACTAGACCGCTTTGTTCGAAGGCGGAAATGAAGACTTGATTGGCATAGACATCCATACGCTTGACTTCTTCGCCCTGCACATTGGTGCGTCCGGTGAAGCCGAGGGCATCTTCCACTAAGCCTGACCGATTGAGGCGGCGAGCTACGAGTTTGGCAGCTAGGGCGATGCGGTTCATCAAGGCGCTCAGGTCTTGGGCATCGGTGGAAAAGCTATGGAGCTGCTGCAGGACGTGGCGCGACAGGGTGGTACAGTCGCGATCGAGGGCGTACTTATGGGTAAATTCGAGATCGTGGGCTGGATCAGCCATGGTGGATTCCTTCCTGGATTGCGTCGGAGCGATCGCCTTGGGCTAGAGGATGGAAAAGGGCGCAGGATCATGCGCTGATGGTTGAAGATTAGCATTGCCCATGTTTTAGAGCCGATCGCTCTCTCTCCCATCTTAAGAAGGTCTTCTCAGAAGCGAGCTTAACTTTAGAACAACTATAGAAAGGGGCAGAGTTTTTGGGCAGAATTTTGCTGCCACATCCGGGCGGCTGGCCGAATTTCCCTGAGGCTTAAGGGATGATGGGGGTGAAATCTGGGAGCGATCGCGCGTTGACAGACGGCTAGGTGTAGGATGTCACTAGCTGATGGAGACGCAGCGTTGAAGTTCAGACCCCGGTCTGCTGCGATCCCATAGGCCGATTCTCTCGTTGTGATGACTGTGGTGTTAAGTACTCTGACTAAGGTTTTGCTAGCATCGTTGGGAATTTCCCTGGCCATTAAATATGGTGGCCCCTACCTACCGTTGACGGGCACCTCGGCCACCGCCGCTGTGATCGTGGTGGCTCCGTCTATTCTGGTGGCGATCGCTCTGGGCTGGGATGCCTGGTCGCGCCGATAAGTCGTCCCTGAACTATGGAGTGCTGCACCGGTGATACGAACCCTAGCAGAAATTAACGAAAAAATTGAGCGGCAGACGGCCGTTGTTTGGACGGTGGAAGAGCTGAAGGCCCGGGTGCTGGAGGTGGGGGTTGCCCAAGCGGCCAAGCAGGTAGACGTGGTGACCACGGGCACCTTTGAGGCGATGGAGTCTTCCGGGGCGATCATCAATCTGGGGCATACGGATCCGCCGATTAAGATTCGCCAATGCTGGCTGGATGGGGTCTTGGCCTACTCCGGGTTTGGCGCAGTGGATTTGTACATTGGTGCGACCCAGCCCTGTAGCCACAGCGGGCCCGGGGATTTGTCCATGGTGGATGACAGCAAGGCAGATGAATCGGTGGGTCAAAAGGGGCGCGATCGCGGCGGCGGCCATGTGATTGCGGATTTAATTGCCGGTAAGCCAATTCACCTGCAGGCGATTGGCCAGGTGACCGACTGCTATCCCTGCCCGTCCTTTGAAACCACCATCACCACCGATACAATTAATCAGTTCTACCTGTTCAATCCCCGCAACCTCTACCAAAACTTCATTGTGGGCGTCAATGGGGGCGATCGCCCCCTCTACACCTACCTAGGGCCGCTGCAGCCGCGCCTCGGCAACGCTGTCTACTCCAACCCCGGAGCCATTTCTCCCCTGTTCAACGATCCCGAACTCCAGCTGATCGGCATCGGTAGCCGCATTTTCCTGGGCGGCGGCACCGGCTATGTGTCCTGGGAAGGCACCCAGCATTTTCCCCTACAAAAACGCTTGCCCAACCAAACCCCCATTGGCCCCGCCGCCACCCTGGCGTTAATCGGCGATGCGAAACAGATGTCGCCCAAATGGGTGAAGGGCTGCTATTTCAAAAGCTATGGGCCATCCCTGATGATCGGCGTGGGGATTCCCCTGCCAGTGCTCTCGGAAGCCGTTGTAGAGCGCTGCGCGGTGCAAGATCAAGACCTCGTGGCCCCGGTGGTAGACTTTTCCATTCCCCGCCGGGTACGCCCCACCTTTGGTCTGGTCAGCTACGCCCAGCTCAAGTCTGGACGCATCACTCTAGAAGGGCGATCGGTGCGCTCTGCCCCCCTAGCCAGCATTTACCTCTCGCGCCAGGTGGCCCTAGAACTGAAGCAATGGATCGAAGCCGGTACATTTACCCTGACAGAACCCGTGGCTCCCATCCCCAGCGATCGCACCTTCCGCGCCCAAGATCGCTGGAGCCCACAGGTTTCGCTGGATTAGCCTCTAGCGTTAAGCTAGAACATGGCGTATCGAACTCCCTGTCTAAAACTCTATGACCCTCCCTTGGTTGACCTCCAGCCATCTGATTATGCTGGCCCTGCTGGCTGGATTTGCGATCGCCCATAGCGGTCTGGCATCCCTGCGATCGCGGGTAGAAGCCGTGATCGGGGCACGACTCTACCGCGTTTTGTTTGCCCTGGTCAGCATTCCCTTTGCCACAGTGCTGATTATCTATTTCATCAACCATCGCTACGACGGAGCGCAGATGTGGAACCTACAGGGCGTGCCGGGGATGCAGTCGCTGGTGTGGATCTTATCGGCGGTGTCCTTTATCTTTCTCTATCCCGCGACCTTTAACCTCCTGGAAATTGCCGCCATCCAAAAACCCCAGGTACATCTCTACGAAACAGGCATCATTCGCATCACCCGCCATCCCCAAATGGTCGGGCAAGTCATCTGGTGCGTAGCCCATGCGCTGTGGCTGGGTACAACCTTTATGCTAGTCACCTGCCTGGGCCTCATTGCCCACCATCTGTTTGGCGTTTGGCATGGCGATCGCCGCCTCCTAGCGCGCTATGGTGATGCCTTTACCGCCGTGAAAGAACGGACATCGGTGATCCCCTTTTTGGCGATCGCTCAAGGTCGGCAAACCTTGAAGCCGCTAGAATTTCTGCGCCCCTCCTATGCAGGAATCGCCATCTTCATCGGCCTGCTTTGGTGGGCCCATCCCCTGCTGATTACCTCAACCAGCCGCCTGTCGTGGTAAGTCCATAGGGTACGCTAAAAAGACGCGATGACGATTGACGAGTTGTTATGCCGCTAAAAGCTGTCTTGTTCGACTGTAGTGGTGTCATCATCCATGATGAAGAGCTCCGCAAACGGTTACTGGAAGAACTCCTAATTGATGAAAATCTGCGCCCCAATGGGGAAGAATTTGCGCCCCTATGTCTGGGACGAAGCGATCGCGCCTGTCTAACAGACTTGTTTGAACGACGCGGGCGGATCATGAATCAGGATTACCTCAAACGTTTGTGCGATCGCAAAGCAGAGCGCTATCAACGCCTACTAGACGATCAAGCCAAGTTGCCGATCTATCCAGGGGTGACAGACTTGCTCTACCAACTGCGGACATTGCAGGTGGCGATCGCAGTAGTGAGTGGCGCGTCGCGGTCTGAGGTCGATTACGTGATGCAGCGCAGTCACTTGGCCGATCAAGTCAATGCCGTGGTATCAGGCGATGACTACCTGGTGGGGCCGCCGGAGCCGGATGGATACCTGACAGCGATCGCTTGTTTGAATGCCCAACAGCCCAACCTCAACCTCATGCCAGCAGACTGCTTGGTGATTGAAGATACCCCGGCGGGGATTCAGGCAGCCAAAGCGGCGGGCATGTCGGTGGTGGGGGTGGCGAATACCTACCCCTATCACATGATGCAGCGGCAGGCGAACTGGGCTGTGGACTATTTGACAGAGCTGGAGCTAGATCGGGTGCAGCAAGTGTTCAATGGGGCCGAATTGCGTCAATCGGTGGGGTGAAGCTAGGAAGGTCAATGGTAAAATAGCGGCAGGGGGAATTAGCTCAATTGGTAGAGCGCTGCGATCGCACCGCAGAGGTAAGGGGTTCGAATCCCCTATTCTCCATTTTCTTTAGATCCCAAAGCGCATCGGTTAGAATGATCCCAAGATTGGAGAATTTGACGATGGCAGAGGAGCGATCGCTTCTGAAGCTCGCCATTGGTGGCTGCTGCGTTTTGGGTAGCGTTGTATTTCCCCCGCTGCTGGCTGGGGAAGGAATTGTTTGGGGAACCGTCTTGGCAACTACATTAGGGAGTGTGGCAGCCGGAAATACGGCAAATGCTATTGATGCCTTAATTGATGGTAGAGGAGATAAGGGAGTCTCGTTAGAGAATCAGGATTTAACGAAGGCTACAGGAAAAGCGATCGCGGCTGTCATCACGCTTGCTGCAAAAAAACAGAGCGGCAAAACCCGCCAACATCTCGAAAAAATCGCCGCCCAAACCAAGGATAACTGGCTGACTATTGCCCAACAGGAACTCACCCAGGCACGTTACCCCGACCTACGAGAAGCGAGTCTTGACCAATTCCTCACGCCCCAAGACTACCAACTCACCCTAGAAGGCAACCTCCCCGCCACCGAATGGAGCGATATTTTCATCCGCCTCAACATAGCAGCCTGTAAAGGGGGTGGCTTTCCCATTTCCGAAGACGTGCGTCAACACGTGGCGGAATTACTCCATACCACCTTTCCAAAGGCCCTACGAGAAACCCTCAAGGAAGATTTTGCCAAGGATGGAAAAGCCTTTGCGGGGTTAATCTTGCAGCTACTTACAGGAATGCAGGCACAACTGAGTCAACTACAAGCCAGTCAAGAGGGAAGCAATGTTGGGGAGTTCAGCCAAATCCTACAACGGTTTCAGGATGTGGAAACCCAGTTACGGGGAAACGTCACCCAGCAGCAGGCCTTTTTTACGGAGATTTCTGGCAAAATCGAGTCGGGTTTTGGGGATGTGTGTCAACGCTTGGGGGTGATGGAAACCCAGATCACTCAGTTGCTGCAAAATTTTGATGCCGCCAACCCCCATCTTTCCCTAGCAGAATGGCGATCCATTGCTGAGCTAATGCTATCTAACCGACAGGCATTAACCGCTCATCCAGACTTTAAGCGCGTGGATGTCTATGTGCCGTTGGCATTGGTGGAGCGTCGCCAAACGAAACAGCTAAAACCGGAGCAACGTCTGGCAAGCCTAGACCGGGGACAGGAAGACGAGAAAATTACCCCCATCACCGAGGATGAGTTTTTTAATCAGGTATTGCGGCAGGGGAAAAGTTCCCAAAGTCAGGGGCGACGGATTGCGGTGATTGGCGAACCGGGGTCAGGAAAAACGACGCGGCTACAGGCGATCGCCGATTGGATATTGGCCGAACATCTCGGCATCCCGATTTGGATTGAGTTGGCACAATTTACCGAACCCACCCTAGTGGATTATCTGGAGAAATGGCTGAAGTTAGCGGGAGTTGAAGGGGCGATCGCCTCTCTCCGAGACAACAAAGAGCATCTATGGTTATTGATGGATGGCTTAGATGAAATGGTAGCCCGGATTGAGCATCCCCATGTATCTCAGTTATTAACTGGGTGGATGCAGTCAGCCCGGATGATTATCACCTGTCGGGTGAATGTCTGGGACGCAGATCACAATGCCTTTTCCGGGTTCGATGTGTATCGAAATTTACCCTTTGAGGCGGATCAGATGGAAACTTTCATCCGACGATTCTTTGCCCAGACTGATTAAAATGAAACCTAGAAAAACAGACTTCTTTTAAGGTGTACACAGGAGAAAATCACGATGTTAAGAACATTTAAGGCTTTTTTGCAAGATGGGCGTTTAGAGTGGATTGACGATCGCCCTCACCTCAGCAACGAACGGCTACAGGTCTTTGTCACAGTTTTAGAGAACGATGCTGATCCAATTCTCAAAACACGGGGACAGAGGATGTCTGAGCTATTGGAACATCTTGCCACTACCAATGGATTAGATGGGATTGATCCAGTTCAATGGCAACAGGAAATGCGGCGCGATCGCTCATTACCGGGACAATAAACAATGCTTTTAGACAGCAATATTATTATCTATGCCGCACAACTACAATATCAACAGTTGCGAGAATTCATTGCTGAGCGATCGCCTGCGGTATCCGCCCTTAGCTATTTAGAAGTTGTGGGATATCACCAACTGACCGAACCACAACGATATTATTTTGAAGCCTTCTTTCAGGCGGCTGAAATTTTGCCCATTTCCCAAGAGGTTTTAATCCAAGCCGTTGCATTACGACAACAACGACGCATGACTTTGGGCGATGCCATCATTGCTGGAACAGCGTTAGTCCATAACTTAACCTTGGTGACCCGAAATGTCGATGATTTTCGCTGGATTACCAACCTAAATTTACTCAATCCCTTTGATATTGAGCCATAGCTATTATATCTTAATTTCTAAACCAATAATGCCATGACGACCTCCATCCCAACGTCTGCCGATGCTCTGATTGCGTCCCTACATGAACCAGGACGGGAACACCTTCTTGATTTAGTACGAAATCCCTTGCGCTTGACGCTGCTCTGCATGACCTGGGATGGGTCATCGTTGCCGGAAACTCAGGCTGATTTATACGACCGTTACCTGCGAAAGATGTATGAGTGGAATCAGAATTTACATGAGTTGCGCGACCATGCCCAACGCTGTAACACAACTATCACGAAATTGAAGCAAGACTTGAATCGGCAATTGGGGGAACTGGCGAAGGCGGCGCTGAATTTGCCCCAAGAGCGATTTCGGTTGTCCCAAGCTTTGGTAGAAGAGTATCTGGGGGAGGAATTGGATGAGACTTCGTTGGGTTATTTGGCGTTGCGGTTAGGCTGGTTGAATCGGATTGGCAGAGATGGTCGAGGAGATGCTATCTTTGCGTTTTATCATGCCACCTTTCAGGAGTATTTTGCGGCGTTGGTGGTAGAGGATTGGGATTATTTTCTGTCTCGAAATCATGTGGATTATCCAGTGGAGGGGAATCAGTATCGGATCTTTGAACCGCAGTGGAAGCAGGTAATTTTGTTGTGGCTGGGGCGTGAGAATGTTGGGGAGGAGGAGAAGGAGACCTTCATTCGGGCGTTAATTGAATTTAAGAGTGGAGTCAGAGATTTTTATGGATATCAAGCTTACTTTTTAGCCGCAGCAGGAATTAATGAATTTAAAACCTGTTCTATAGCTGCTGAAATTGTTCGGCAGGTAGTGAAGTGGGGATTTGGTTATTTCAATATTGAAAAGCAAGAATGGCGAACCTTTGTAGACCCTGTTGCAAAAAGCGCAAGAGATGTCACAGGTGCAACCATTAGACAAGAAGCGATCGACGCTTTACTGCAAATCTTAACTTATTTTGACAATAATGAACATTGGCTAGCAACTGACGGATTGAAAACAGATGAAAAAAGCAGTTCTGATGCAATTGCTGAATTGGTTGAACTTACCCAGAAGATCAAGCATGAAGATATTTGCT
>RECH01000281.1 GCA_007694125.1 Leptolyngbya sp. DLM2.Bin15 | reverse complement strand
CCCAAACCCCCCCGGGGGTGGGGGGGGGGCGGGGCGGGGGGTGGGGGGGGGGGGCGGGGGGGCCGGGGTGGCTTCTCGGTGTTCGACTGCTGCATCAACCGGACAATTTCGGCATTCATCCGCCGCGATCGCTCCAGTTGCGCTTCAATTTTGGCTTCCAATTCCTTGGTTTCAAAGGGCTTGACCAAATAGTCGTCGGCCCCTGTCCGATGCCCTTCAATCCGATCGTCTACTTCCTGGCGGCTAGACAGGAAGATAAACGGCACAAGCTGGCCGGTGCGGGTGCTGCGAAGCCGGCGGCAAAACTCTAAGCCGTCCATTTCGGGCATCATAATGTCCGACACAATGAGATCGGGGGGATCATCCTCAAATTTGGCTAGGCCTTCTAAGCCAGAACTAGCTTGCTGCACCGAGTAACCGCGTTTTTCCAGGTACCGGATCAACGCAGTGCGGAGGGTGATGTCGTCATCCACAATCAGAATTTTTTTCATCCGTCACTCACGGGTGGCAGTCCATTGATATCTCAACTGTAATGCATCAGTGCCGGGGGATTGTCGAACTGAGTCTAGGGAGCATCTCACCTTTACAAAGTTATGACCCACCCTGCGGAAGCAAGCTACATCCCCCAACCCCTGCTCCCAAAAAGGTAGAAGGGGAGACGGATTCAACGTCCCTCGCCCGACTTGGGAGAGGGATTTAGGGTGAGGGTTCACGAAACGTGGGAATTCCCCGATTCTAGGCTCGGAGAGGTTATCTAGGCGTATAGCGTCTGGTGCGATCGCCTCCCTCATCCTAGGCATCGGGAACGCTGGGAAGCGCTGGCTGGCTGGGCGTCGGCGGTAGGGTGGTTTGTTCCATGATGAATAATAGATGTCGAATCTGCGCCGCCACTAGGGGATTGGGATCTTGGCCCAACTGGGGCAGCAAGATGCGCAGGGTGCGGGGGGAGGCCACCTGGAGGTAGGACAACACAGATTCCCGCACAAACCCCGCTGGGTGCCGCAGACAGGCGATCGCTTGATCCACTTTCACGCCCCACAACTGCCGTCGGGCTAGGTGGAAACAGCAGGCTAGGGCCCATTCGGAGAGAAAATGGCGTAGATCGAGGAGGTACCGCAGGCGATCGCTGGCGGTCATGGGGGTATAGGGAACCAGGTCGGCCAGGCTTTGCAGTTTGTCATAGTCGGGGCGGCGATCGAGGATGCTGAGCAGGGCGCGCTTGCTGGGTAAGTCTACTGTATTATCCAGAATCTCTAGGCCCCGAGCCATGTTGTCGGGGGAGCCTGAGAGCAGGTTGAAGGAGGCGGCCTGGATGGCGCTGGATGGATAGAGGAATCGCATCAGTAAAAAGAGACGATCCTGGGCATCGGATTGGGCATAGCGCAGGGCCCGTCGCAGCAGGTCAGCTTCTCGACCTGCCAATCGTTCTGGCAGGAAGTCGAGCAGGGCTGCATACATTTGCCCAATTAGCATGAGTTCTTGATTCATCAAGGTTTCAACCCCGCGCCGTCCTAAGCGATCGCCCACGGCTTCAATGCCCGCATCGTGGGGCAGTTTGAGCAAAATGCGTAGAATGCTGCGGCGGGAGGCACCCCAGGAGGTGACTAAGTGAGACACGAGGGCATTCAGGGCTTCTAAGGTGCCGATGCGTCCCATGACTTTCCAGGCGCTATTGCGGACGACGTCCGGTTGGTGGATGTCTTCGGCAATGGAAAGCACCAGGGGAATGGCATCGTTTTCCAGGCGGGTCAGGGCCTGCATGGCGGCCTCTCGGGTGGATTGATAGCGCAAGCCCCGAATCAAGGAGGGATAGTATTCTTCCAAGTGGGTGGAGGCGATCGCTTCTAGGAGAGCCCGCCGTACCCGTAGGGATTCATCCTGCAGCAGCGGTTTGATATAGAGCCGCAGGGCCTGCATATAGACGGCTTCTCCGAGGGCTCGGCAGCCCATGACCCGTTCCCGCTCTTGGGTGTGGGTGAGCATGCGCCGTAGGGTGGCGGTGGCTTCTGCCCGTTCGTGGGAGTTGCCGCGCCGCAGCATCAGGGAGGCGGCCGTACCGCGCACGACGGGATCTTGTTGGGCTTGCAGATAGTGGCGCAGTTCGGGAATATCTGGGTTGGGTTCTGTGAGCCAGATATACCGCAGGGCAACGGCCAGCACTTCCGGCTGCAGGGGGTTTTGGATCAGCGATCGCACCCGGTCGAGATAGTCCAAGCTGGGATGGTCGAGCATGGCCTCTAGGCTTTGGCGCTGGAGCCTCGGCGTCAGGCGGGCCAAGAGGGGAGACAGCACATCCCCCACGTTCTTGGGATCAATATGGGTGAGCAGTTCAATGCAGGATTGTTTGTCCGCTTCGGTGCCCGGGCGATCGAGGGCATCTACGACGGCCCGCTTAATTGATCGCAGATCCACGTCGGATAGGCTCAACTGTCCCCGCTCGGCGCTAAGGACGAGGAGTTCTAGGTAGCGCGATCGCAACCACCAGACGGTCAGCAGCCACACGAGGGCGGCTAAGAGGATCAGCGCGGTGAAGGCTCCGTCTTGAAATTGCTGAAAGCGTACGGAGTTGGCGCTACCCGCCTGGGTGCGAAAGACCTTCAGCACCAACAACATGCTGCCTCCCGTGACGCCAATGGCAATGGGTTCGGCGACGCCGCGTACCATGGACTGCACGCGGCTGCGCATGGTGTCGGGGATGGGTTGAAACAGGACGGGACTGGTGCTGGCCACTAGGGTATAGCGCAGCAGTTCGTCCACAAATTTCAGCAGAATGATCCCCCAAAAAAGCACGGCCGGTTGACCTAGAACTAGGAGGGAAAAGCTGCTGATGGTGACCACTAGCACCGGCGGCAGCATGGAGATGAAGAACACGCCTAGCCGCTCAATCATGCGGCTGGAGATAAACCATTGGGTGAGCAGTTCAAACAGCCCCAAAACGCCGCTGAAGAGGGCCAAAAAGTCGGCAATTTCCTCCACCTGTACGTTCAGGTTTTTCTCAAGCTGGCTGAGATACTGAAAGTCGATCAGCAGCAGCAGCACCTGAATCATCACGAAGAAGGACACAATCAGCACCACATACCGCAGCAGCGGCCCCCGCAGGCGACGGGCGGTGAAATCGGGTTGCTTTTCCTGCATCCGCCGGCGGGGCGAGTCGGGGAAGAACTGGTGGTAGGTGCGGCCAATGTGCAGCAGCGTGATTGCGCCCACCAGCATCATGCCGCTGGCGAGGATCAAGATATTGGGTAGACCAATCAGCGATCGCAATACCGGCAGGGAAAACCCGCTCAGCACGTCGGCCATCAAAATGCCGCTGCTGATGAAGGGGAAGGTGCGTTTAATTTCTCGAATATTGAAAAGCTGGTTGGCGGTAATCGTTGTCGTCAGTTCGTTGAGGACATAGATCCCTTCAACCCATAGCCGCAGCATGAAGATGGCATAGCCCCCCAAAAGGGCTGGATGCATCCCAATGCGCAGGAGCACCACCGGCACGGCCATCAAGACGGCAATTAGAAAAATGACGTGGCGCAGGGGCAAAAACTTTTGCATCCAGGAGTAGAGCAAGCCTAGAGCAGCTCCGATGCCAGAGCTGGCTAAGTAAATCCAGGGCAGCCCTTCTGCTCCATATTCTCCTAGGAATAGCGCTGCGACGCTCACTTCAAACCACAGCACGCCAACGGACGTGGTGGTGTAAAACAAGAACATCAGCAAGGTTCGGGCTCCTTCCTCTGGGCGGAGGTTGAGCCACCCTAGGATCTTTTGCCGAACACTGGGTGTGTTCTGATTCAGTTGCCAATCCTCTAACTTCATGGTGTTACGCTGTGCTGCCTACTATCTAAGCATGGGAACCTCCCATCCGGATATGTCTGTATCCCATGGGTAGCTACGATGTTGAAGGGAGGGCAAGATGATGACAGGAAATCGATGGGGCGATCGCTCTCGATGGATAGGGCTAGCGGTGGCGATCGCTTTGATGGTGGGCTGTGGTTGGGGGCAGAGAATTGGTTCGCAGGGATGTCCGGGCTGCGATTTGTCGGGCAAGGACTTGAGCGATCGCTCGTTTGCTCAGGCCGACTTTCGCCAAGCGAACCTGCAGGGGGCCAGCTTGGAGCGATCGCACTTAGAGAATGCCCAGTTTCAGGGAGCCAATCTTCAACAGGCGACCTTGACGGCGGCCGATCTGCGGGGGGCTCAGGTTACCGGTGCGGATGGCCGAGGTGCGGTGTGGGATCAGGCGATCCTCCACCAGGCGGAGCTTGGACGGGCTAACCTAGCTGGGGCTAGCTTCAAAGCAGCGGATCTATCGGGAGCAAATCTATCCGGTGCCTATCTGCGGGGAGCCTATCTACGGGCAGCGATCCTGCAAAATGCTACTCTATCTAGGGCAGATTTGCAGCAGGCCAATCTCCGAGATGCGGTTCTGTCGTTAGATCAGCGATCGGTGGATCTATCGGGGGCCAATCTGCGAGGAGCGGATTTACGCAAGGCTCATCTCCATCAAGCCACGTTGCGCGGGGCAGACTTGACCGGTGCCAACCTCAGGGATGCCGATTTCACCCAAGCGGATTTGCTGGGAGCCATCCTCACCGATACGGAGCGATCCCAGACCCGGTTTGACTATGCCATTGGTCTCAGTCCTGAGGATGCTCAGCAGGTGCAGGAGGATTGGAGTCTGGGCGGTACGCCCTGTGTTTTTACCCTGGAGCGCACCGACCTCCAGCGCCGCCGTCTGCAGGCCCGCCGCGATCGCCTGCGCACGACGCGCACCTGTCCCTACTGCGACCTGGTGGGGGCCGATCTGCGGGGACTGGATTTGAGTCACGGTAATCTCAAGGGGGCCGATTTGCGGGCGGCCAATCTGCGGGGCACGGATCTGCGGGATGCAAATTTGAGTGAGGTAAATCTTGATCCCCTGCCGGTGCTGGGTGCCGATGACCTCTGTCTCCATGCGGCGCTGATCCCGGATTTGACCCAGACGAAGCTCAGCCGGGCCAATTTGGCAGAGATCCAGGCGAATCCTCGTCTCTTCACCGAGAGTGACCTGACCGGGGCGATCGCTCCCCCCGAGTTCCTGGCCCAAGTGGAGCGCGATCGCAACCTGGCCCGCCTGCGCACCACGGGAGAATGTCCTGGCTGCGACCTCCAGGGTGTCGATTTTACAGCCCAGTCCCTCAGTCTAGCCGGGGCCAACTTGCGGGGAGCCAACCTTAGCCATGCCATCGTCTATCGCGAGTATGCCAGCACCCTGCGTTCCTGGCCCGATGCGGTGGATCTACGGGGAGCCGATCTCCGAGAGGCCAATCTCACCGGTGCCCAGCTATCGCCAGAGTCTGGTCTGGATGGAAGCATCCTCTGTCGTACCACGCTTCCTGATGGCAGCAGCAGCGATCGCGATTGCCGTTAGCCACCACGCCATAAACCATACCCCAGATACGTGAGTGCATCTGGGGCGATCGCCTATGGGCTGGAACCTGGGATGCATCCACCCTAGAACTCTGAGGCGGACGTAACCCGCCTAGGTGCTAAGACGGGAACCCTTGCCTGTCCTGGAACTCTTTTTCGTTCTTCTGTCTTCGTTCTTCTGTCTTGCGCTACTAGGGATAGTGATGGCCTAGTCCTAGAGGGTTAGACCTTTTTGGGGGAGAGCATCATCATCATGTTGCGCCCTTCCCGCTTCGGCGTTTGCTGCACCTCGGCGAGTTCCTGGAGATCATGGGCCAACCGTTTCAGCAACACTTCTGCTAAGTCCGCATGTTGGATTTCTCGTCCGCGAAACATAACCGTCGCCTTTACCTTGTCTCCAGACTTGAGGAAGCGCTCTGCCTGGTTTACTCGAACGTTGTAGTCATGCTCTTCGATCTTGTAGCGCATCTTCACCTCTTTGACATCCGAGGTGTGCTGCTTCTTACGGGCTTCCCGCGCCTTCTTCTCCTGCTCAAATTTGTACTTGCCATAGTCCACCACTCGGCAGACCGGTGGGTTGGCCTTATCGCTAACTAGAACCAGGTCTAGATCCTTGTCCTCCGCGATTCTCAGGGCTTCGGAGGGGGGCATAATGCCAAGCTGTGCGCCGTCTGTATCAATGACCCGAATTTCTGGAAAGCGAATCCGTTCGTTGATAGTGGGCAGGTCACGATTACGATTCTTCTTAGTCAAAACCATGGGCGACGATGATATGCGTGAATTTGCGAGGGTTTGCCAAACACTACAAAACAATCAAGTCAGAATCTACGTTTAGGACGTAAACGAGACAACGCAAACACTATCTAACCATACCTTTTCACTCACGGGTGATCGCTGTGAGTGAAGTCACACGATGACCATGATCCAAGGGCGAGGGCGATCGCCCGCCGATATCTGCAGGGTGTGATGGGTCTGGACTAGAGCCAAACTATTGTGCCATGAACCCTGAGGTATCTGTCATGGTCGGCTCACACCAATGGCTGAGACAACGGCTGAGACAATGTCTAATCTATCTAGATACTAAGGGAACCCCGAGATATTGCCAGGGGCGATCGCTGGTTCAAGGGTTGCGTGGGGAACGTCAACCACGGTGCCTAGACCACGGGCTATCTAGGGCAGTCTCCCCGTGGGAGATCAAGATGAATCAGTGGGTACACGGTTTTGATCATAACCTGGCCCCTTAATACTAAACATACTATGCGATCCGACTGGATGGCGTTTCAGAGTTTTATAGAAGTTTTATAGATTTGTCATACGGCAGTGCGGCGATCGCCCCCATCTTTTGCACCTGTTGATCGATGCCCATGTTGCCACCGCGAATCAACCTATGCAGATGCTCAACCGCTTCACAAAAGCTGTGCTTGGATGCCTGTTGGATGAGGGCTGTTTAGCTTGCCAACGACCCACGCCGGGCGATCTCTGTCGTGACTGCGATCGCCAGTTGCGATGCTGTCAGGTATCCCATGCGCCACCGTCGAATTTAGGCTATCCCCTTTTTGCCTGGGGAGACTATGGAGGAATGCTCCGCCAAGCGATCGCTTTGATTAAATACCAAAACTGTCCTCAGCTTGCTCGCCCTCTGGGGCATTGGCTAGGGCAGGCTTGGCTTGCTCATCAGTCTAACCATCCCCATAATCGCTCGCTCAAGCTTCCCCATCCGGTCGTGGTTCCCATTCCCATGTATGCCGACAAGCAACGGCAGCGGGGGTACAACCAAGCTGAACGGCTGGCCGAGGCCTTTTGCCAGGTGACGGGATTGCCGCTGGCCCGTCGTGGTCTGGTGCGGGAGCGGAATACCAGCCCTCAGTTTGAACTGTCTGGTGCGGAGCGGGAGGCAAACCTGCAGCAGGCCTTTCGGCTGGGCACGGTGAAGGGGCGATCGCCGGTGTTGCTTTTGGATGATATCTACACCAGCGGCGCGACCGTGCGGGCGGCGCTACAGGTCTTTCAGGCAGCGGCTATTCCTGTGCAGGGAGTGGTGGTCTTAGCCCGAGCGGGAAGCCATCCTCCTGCGCATCCTGCCCCGCCATCTTTACGAGTGAGCAATGGAGCGGCTGTTGGGGCGATCGCCCGATCCATAGACCGGCGTCGGGTCTAGTCCAGAAATCTGGCTAAACTGTTCTGGCGTCAGCGTGCTAATGATCGGATGCTCATCCCAGCTATGGAGCATGGTGTGGGCGCGGCGCAGAAAGTCGATCCCCCGCACTAGGGGCACGCTGGCCCAGCAATCCACTAAGGTTTCGATGAGGGCTAGCTCAATGAGGGGAGGCTGGTAGGCATCGAACAGGTCATTAAGATAGGCATTAAACTGAAACGGCTCTTGTCCATCTAGCCTGTAGCTATTGACGATGTGTTTAACCCGTTGTCGGCTGAGTTCGTGTTGAATATTAGCTAGCATGTGCGCAAGTGCCCTGTGTGCCTACAGGTGATTGGGGTTGATGACGATTCCACCATACTGACCCTATATGTACCTTATTTTGGCGATCATTGGCGGAATGATTCGTCCTAGGTCTAACAAAGTTGTGCCCATTGTGCAACGTTGCTGTCCATAACACCTGGTGGTGATCCCCTAGATGGCTCCTGTGTAGAATCGTGATCTACCCATTTGAGCCAGGCTACAATCACAGGAACGGAGTCTGACGGGTGCTGTCCGATGGTGTGACTGCTCAAGGGCTGCTCAAGGGCTGCAAGGGACGTCAGTCTGGCAGGCGTTGTTTTGTGAGACAGCAACCTTCCGTCCCCTACTTTTGTTCGAAGATAGAGCAAGGTCAGGTACTATCGACTTGCTGTTGTGTTCAGAACCTCTCCACCACTGTGAACTTTATGTTGAATTGTTTCCGTCACATCATGTCTAACCGCAGGCTCCCGGTTCATCGGTTTCCCACCGCAGGGGCAGCGATCGCCCTCGCTTCTAGTGTGGCGATCGCTGGTTTGCCCATCTCGCCGGCCCAGGCTCTATTTCGCTTTTCTCCCCGTGGTAATGACTACGAAATCTGTGCCAATCGTCTGCTGAGTGCCGGTATTGCGCCAGAAGAGGCGGCAGCTTCCTGTGCGGCAGCTCTCCATCCCCGAGATTTGGCCAGTTGTGTCGTGAGTATTGATTCCGGTACGCCGGTGGCTGCCGTGGATGCTCTGACTGGCTGTAAGCGGGTGCGCCGTCCCCTAGATTTGGCGGAATGTGTTGTGGATGTTGATTCAGACACCCAGAGTGTCGCGTCCATTGAGTCTTTGGACTACTGCCGTCGTAGCCTATTGCCGCTGGAATTTTCGAGCTGTGTGGTTGGCCTGCGCCGCGAGATTGACCTAGGGGCGATCGCTGCCATGGATATCTGCATTGATGCGGATGATCGGGCCATTCAATATGCACCCAGTGTTTTGCTAGAGACAAATCCATCGCTCCGCCTGACGCCATTTGAAGCCCGATAGGAGCCCGATAGGTATCGTTTTGATGTTGACCCGTGGGTGTCGTTGCCTTGGGCAGCCCATGGGTCTTTTTTATCGCCCCGCCAACTCTCTCGCTGCATGGGGCCGAAAGTTGGCGGGGCGATCGCATCATGGCTATCCTTGTGCATCGAGAGAATCTCAACCCATGGGTTTTGATTTGTGCGGAAAGAATGCCAATATTGAGAGACGCGAGGCGTTGGTGCTGCACAAGCGTTACGATAGGTTGCTGTCGCTTTTAGGGTGTGAACATCGGGCAACGACGCAGCCTCGACTGTGCATCTCCATGAGCAATGGCCCCCATTGCTTGGTCTGAGAGACTACCGTCATCCCTAAGAAGTTTGTTTCAGGGTGTTTGTTTTACTACGATTCAGGACTGGAGCCCGAGCCTACAACGATGTCCCGTTGTGCAACGCGCTAGTGTCCTAGGGTTTGTTGACCATAGGCACACCTGATGGTGTAGCTCTACATAGAATGTTGTCGAACGTTGTCGAATGTCATCGAATATTTGGGTATTCCATGGGCGATCGCTCCTGCTTCTCGTCTTATCCTGGTTTGCCCAAGCCGAGACTGTAACCTGATGCAGGCATGGTACCGGTGGTTTCGGGGGCAAGCTTGAATGACCGATGCAGGTCTTGGGCGATGACCATGTTTCATCGCAAGTGTCAGTCCATCCGTGGTGGTTGGGGTTCATGGGTCTGTTAATTTGCCTCTGTTCATCGTTTTACTTCCAGGATTCGTCATCTACCTGAGGTATTTGTGAACGTCGAGCACTTTCGCACTATTTGCAACCGTCTTAGCAACCGTTGGCACAGGTCGGTTCAGCCAGCTCTCCATACGGGGGCTTCGGTTGTGACACTACTCAGCCTAGGGGTTGCCGGTACCGTCATGGGTATGAAAATGGTGGGCTGGATGCAACCCCTTGAGCTGCGCGCCTACGATACGATGGTGCAGCATCGCCCCCGTCGGGAGGAGGATCCTCGGCTGTTAATTGTGGCGGTCACAGAATCTGATATTCGTGCGCTGCAGCGAGCAACGCCCTCGGATGCTAGTTTGGCAGAAGCGATCGCTATTTTGAGTGAGTCGTCTCCCCGCGCCATCGGCATTGATCTCTACCGTGAGGTGCCTCAAGACCCTGGCCATGACGACTTGCTGGCCCAACTGCAGCGTCCCAATGTTTTTGCGATTACGAAACTGGGTGATGCGGTCACCGAGGGCATTCTGCCACCCCCAGGAGTACCGCCAGAACAGGTTGGCTTTAATGATCTTCTAATCGATCCCGATGGCGTGGTGCGCCGCAGTCTGCTGTTTGCTACGACCGAGGATGGTTCGGTGTACTACGCCTTTGCCCTGCGCTTAGCCTTGGCCTACCTAGCCGAGGAAGGGATTGGTTTAGAAGCAAGTCCTGTGGATGACTCGTCCTTTAGCCTGAATGGCACTTCTTTCATTCCCCTAGAGTCCACCGACGGTGGCTATCACACCATCGATAGCGCTGGCTATCAAATGCTGTTGAACTACCGATCGCCTCGTTCCTTGGCTCGCCAGGTGACGCTTTCGGAAGTGCTGGCTCGCCAAGTAGATCCGGCTTGGATTGATGACAACATTATTTTGATTGGCACTACAGCCCCTAGCGGTAAGGATTTATTTCAAACCCCCTATAGCGCTGCCGAAACTCGCGATCACCTGATGCCGGGCGTGACGATCCATGGTCATATGGTCAGTCAGATTCTATCGGCGGCGTTGGATGGCGATCGCCTGTTTCGCTTTATGCCCTTTTGGGGGGAAGGGCTAGTGCTTTTAGGCTGGACGCTGCTGGGCGGTACGGTGGCTTGGTGCTTGCGTCATCCGTTGCTTCTGGGAGTCGCGACCTTAGCGATCGCTGCTACGATTGCCCTGATCAGCTATGGATCCCTGCGCTACCATCACCTTTGGCTGCCATCGGCTGCGCCTGTGATCAGTGTGTTGATCAATGGGGCGGCGGTAACGGCGGGACGGGCTAGCGAATCCCAGCGCAAGGAGCGGATGGTGATGACCTTGCTGGGGCAAAATGCCTCGCCGGAAATTGCCGCGGCTCTCTGGGACAATCGGGATACGCTGATCGATACGGGTAAGCTGCCAGGGCAAACCCTCACCGCCACCATTCTCTTCAGCGATATTAAGCATTTCAGTCGAATTGCTGAAGCCCAGTCTCCTGATCGGGTGTTGCTGTGGCTGAATGAATATCTGGATGAAATGACCCAGTCTATTCAAGAGCATCAGGGTATCGTCAACAAGTTTACCGGGGATGGCCTGATTGCGGTCTTTGGGGTGCCTGTGGGCCGCACGACCGAGGACGAAATTGCCCAAGATGCACGCCATGCCGTTCGTTGTGCCTTAGATATGGGCGATCGCCTGCGGCGGCTCAACCAATCCTGGCCAGCTAGGGATCTACCGGAATGTCATATCCGCATCGGCATCTTCACGGGCAACATTATTGCCGGTAGCCTGGGGGGCAAAAACCGCATGGAATATGGGGTGATTGGAGACAGTGTCAACATTGCCTCCCGCCTAGAAAGCTGCTGTAAAGAGATCCATCCAGGGCAATGCCGGATTTTGATTGCCGAGGAAACCCGTCAGTACCTGGATGAGCAGTTTGACCTAGAGGACTGGGGCGGGATGCTGTTGCGAGGACGGGAGCAAACGGTGCAGGTCTATCGCGTGGTGGTGCCATCTACGGAGACAGCTCCGTCATCAATCATCCATCTCAAACCAGAATCGCCAACCTATACGAAAATTGATATAGATTCTGTGAAGAATTAATCAACACAACATGTGATCGTTTGCACGGGTGGTATGTACTTTCTCGTAAGAGTTCCGTCTGAGGAGTCCAGGTTAATGGACGAATGAACGGCGCATGGTAGCCTATCCATGCTGGCTTGGAACTCTACTTCGGGTATTTAGTCTTAATTGATCAAGACCCATCCGTGAGAACCCCGAGGGGAGGGTGGAAGCCCGGCTTGCAGAAAGTATGTGGTTACCAGCCCATCTCGGCACAGCGACTGATGCACCTCTGTGCTATGAGTCGATAGGTTGACCCGTTGCGTTTACCCCATGATGGCCGGTGACATCAGCCCCCATGCTAAACCCAAGCTTTCAACGTTGTTGATGATCGTGTTGATGATCGTATTGATAGCAGGACGCTTACTAACTATGTCTTCGCTCAAGCTTCTTTCCCAAAAGATTACAGCCTATATCCTGGTCTCTGCCGGGTTGTGGATGGGCACCCCGTTGACCCTCGCCACCCTTGCTCAAGAAGATTTCGTACCCCCGGATCGCGGCAGTCCAGGGCGATTAGTGGGCGGCGGTACGCACTATACTCCCCCCGATCGCGGTATTCCTGGTCGTCGAGAGGGTGGTGGTACTCGGGGCGGCTGCATGAGCCCGCAGCCTCTGACAGCCCTGATGCCCATGAATGGCTATGGTGAAACCCTAGCGGCCTATCCAGCTTTCTACTTCTACGTCCCCGACTTTAATGCAGAAGCAGCAGAGTTTATCTTGCTGAATGAAGCTGGTGATGAAGTCTATGCATCCGAGTTTCAAGTCACGGGCGAACCGGGGATTATCGCCATCCACCTGCCTTCGACGGTGGGCTTACCGGAATTGGCGATTGGCGAAAACTACGAATGGATCTTCTCGTTGATCTGCGATCGCACCGATCGCTCGGGAGACTCCATGGTCTCGGGTTGGCTGCAGCGCATTGAAACCCCTGCCAGCTTGGCGATGGAGCTCGAAACTCTGCCGGAGAGCGATCGCCCCGCGCTCTATGCCCAATCGGGGCTCTGGTATGAAGCGATCGCCTCCTTGGCTGACCTGCGCTTGGCCAACCCCACCAGTGCAGCCATCCAAAGCCAGTGGTCTAGCTTACTGTCCTCGGTGGAGTTAGATCACTTGGCCCAGGCGGAGTTCTTGCCGCTGACGCCGGTGGATGATGGAGTGGAGAACGGGGTGGATGGCGAGATGGATAACGGAATGGGCAACTAGACCCAGCCGCCAGATAACCTGAATACCTTTTAAAACCAACTGGGAGGCGATCGCACGATCGCCTCCCAGTTGAGATCTGTGGTGTAACCATCTACCAGCGGAGAGCGATCGCCCAACCGCTGGATAGACTTGTCTAGAAGCTCATTTCTGCAGCTTGCACTTTCTCGATTTGCTTCTTCTTCAGCACCAGCATCACCTGGGATAGCATCACCGCGGCCATGAAGGCAATCAGACCCTTGATGCGAGTGGGGCTTTGCAGCACGATTTCGGCATCTTTCTGCCCAAAGCCACCCACGTTGGGGTCGGTATTGAGGGGAGCGCCGGTGGTGACCACATCGCCTTCGGTGACCACGAGCGTGGGCCCAGCAGGAACGTTGTCAACCACAACACTACCGTCGTCTGCCTGGATGGTGACGTTGTAGCCACCGGCGTCATCCGCAGCAATCTGGCTGACAACACCGGACGCAGAGGCGTTGTAAATGGCATTGTTGCTCTTGTTGCCTGCGGGGTAGATCTGACCGCGGCCACGGTTGCCACCCACATGCACCGAGTATTTACCAAAGCTCACCGACTTATCGGTGGCTGGGTTGGGCGACAGGACAGGGAAGACGATTTCTTGATATTGCTCACCGGGCAGCGGGCCAACCAGGATGATGTTGTCCTGGGTTTCGCTGTAGGTTTGGAACAGGTAGCTGGGGCCAACTTCCTCTTGCATCTCTTCCGGGATGCGATCGCTAGGAGCAATGGTGAAACCCTCGGGTAAAACCAGCACCGCGCCCACGTTCAAACCACCTTTATCTCCGGTGGCCAGCACCTGTTGAGCATTGGTATCGTAGGGGATTTTCACCACAGCCTTAAAGACTGTGTCGGGAAGCACCGACTGGGGCACTTCCAGTTCCGTGGGCTTTGCGCCAAGGTGGCAGTTTGCACAAACAATGCGCCCCGTTGCTTCACGGGGGCTTTCGTAGTTTTGCTGTGCCCAGAAGGGATAAGCTGCCGCTGATTGGGGCAACAGCAGATCACTACCGAGGAAAATCGTTAAGGCAGCCAGCAAGGCGAGGGTGCCCTTCGCCATCAGCTTGGCGCTACGTGGCAGCAGCGCAGACCAAATTCTTGATTTCATGGGTACCAGAAAGCTCAACAAGACAGGGGTATGGGTGAAAAACCGAGCAGCCAAGGGATGCATCGGAACGGTAAAGGATCGCCAGACATGCGTTGGGGACTGCGATCGCCTAACTCCACCAAGGAGATTCGTTGGTGCGGAAGTCGGTTTCTGTCCAAGGAACAAAGGCTACCTTGCCATCGGTTACTTCAGCATGGGCAAGGGCTAGGGACAGCGGTGCGGGGCCGCGAACCACCTTTCCTTCGCTGTTGTATTGCGACCCATGGCAGGGGCAAATAAATTTGTTTTCACTAGCATTCCAAGGCACCACGCAACCCAAGTGGGTGCAGACTGCATTGATACCGTAGGGAGCAATTTCTTCAGCACTGCTAACCACGATGTAGGTGGGGTCGCCTTTAAGACCCTGGGCCAACACGCGATCGCCTACACTGTGGCTCGCCAAAAAGTCTGCCGCAACGACATCGTTACCAAGGGCGTCTTTTGCAACGACACCGCCGCCACCAGCACCACTGGAGGGAGGCAGGAAATATTTCACAATGGGATAGAGGGCCCCTAGGGCGGTTCCTGTCACAGCACCAAAGGTCAGCAGGTTCATAAACTGACGACGCCCCATATCGGGCACATCAGCATTTCCAGACAGTTGTGTCATGATTTTATTGGATACGGCGTTTGAGTCGTGTTCTACAAGTGTTCTGTGTTTAATCGTATCGCTTTCTTAAGTCAGATCACTCTCGGAAAGCTAAACCAATGCGATCGCCCCAACGCTCTGCCGCTTTGACAGCCACGCTTACCATCGCCGGACTTAACGATTAGTTACACAAGCAATTAATGATAGAAATTTACACTTCTTCTAGAAGCATTGTACAGCCTTAGAAATGCCGCGAAACCTAGGGATTTCAATATGAAAAAATATTAAGTTTTGATCGAATGTGGCGCGTTTGTTGTTACGGGAAATCCTGGTCTATGGGATATGTAGCGCATTCTGGGGTGAGGGGAAAAGATGGGGCAGTTGATCAAAGACGGGGGTGAGTTGCCCTAAGCCTCTCCAGGTCAGACGCTGGGAGTGATGCCGCCCATCAATAGCCTCTAAAATAGATAGGAACGGGTTAAGCGGCAGGACAGATCATGACAGGAGAGGAGCTGCATCAGCTACTCATAGACAAGTGGGGGCGATCGTACGATCTACAGCTACGACGCATTCAAGACCAGGTGTTTCTACAGGTGATGTGGAAATATTTGGAGCAGGTTTCGTTTCCCCGCAGTGAAGCCGACTATTTCGCCCATCTGGAGGCGATCGCTCACTATATGAACGCTTGGGGCAGCGAACAGCAGATTCGTCAGTATATTGAACAGACGCGCGATCGCCCCCGGTTGGGCAAGGCGGTGAGTATTCCCATTGATCTAGGGGAACGGGCTTCGGAGTGGTTGCTGGAGTTCTAGTACCGCAAAATAGAAGAACGAAGACAGAAAAACGAAAAGGGATTCCAGGACACACAAGGTTTCCCGCCTCAGCAACTAGGCGGGTTGCTTACGCCTCAGAGTACTGGGCTGCTAAGTTGGTGAACTCCATTCAAGAAAGCTT
>RECH01000376.1 GCA_007694125.1 Leptolyngbya sp. DLM2.Bin15 | reverse complement strand
GATGATTTGCCCTCATCCCCAACCCTTCTCCCTAGGGAGAAGGGAGCTAGAACTCCTGTCCCCTCTCCCTAGGGCTAGGGTGAGGGCGGATTGAGCAATTCATACTTGTATTCAGCAACGCCAGCGGGTCTAAGCGAATTTGAGATGACTATGTAGACTTAGCCTGATGTAGTCCAAGCATTAGCCCATTAATAAAACTGTGTCTATGACATGAATGATTCCATTGTCAGCCTCAATATCTGCAGCTATGACCGTGGCATTTTTAACCTCAAATCTATCTGCAGCTCGAATTGGAATCTCGCACCCTTCCAGCGACGTTACCGACTGAACGTTTGATAAATCAGCTTGGGTCAGTCGTCCAGCTACAACATGATATGTGAGGATGCGTGCTAGCTGGGGTGGATTTTGTACCAGCGTTTGGATAGTACCCGCAGGCAGCTTGGCAAATGCATCGTCGTAGGGCGCAAAAACGGTAAATGGCCCCGGACTACTCAGGGCATCAACTAAGTTAGCTGTTTTGACCGCTGTGACTAGCGTCTTAAATGAATCTGAGGAAACGGCAATATCAACAATAGTGGGCATGATCAAAAAGGTTAGATAAATAGTGTGGACGACCCAAGGGCATAACAAGGGCATCATAGTCATATCTAAAATACCCGGCAATGCCTAATCTAGCGGTAATCTTGTCGCTGGATATCACGGAGGCGAGCTTCCGGACGCAGAAACCGATCCATCTGAGATTCGAAAAACTGGCGATTGGCCATGAGATGCTCAGGGTTAGGATCATCAAGCGGATATAATAATGCCTGCCGCAGAGCTTGAATCACGGCGGAGGTCACGCAATACATCGATCGCTGAAACGTAATGCCTAGCTGAATTAACATATCATCTTGACCTCGACAGTGCTGACTGTAATAGTCCACTAAGTAAGAGGGCAGAAAGTGGCGCATATCTTGCATCAGCAACGTGGGTGGAATACCGGCTGTTCCCACTGGAAATACATCTGCATAGAGAATACCATAGTGAAAATCTGCTTGCTCAGCTGGTACCTGCCCTGCCTGAGCATTATAGGACTTGGTGCCTCGAAAGGGAGCTGTTCGGTAAAACACAGATTCTACATAGGGTAGGGCAGCCTCATACAGCCAAGTCATCCCTTGGGACTTGGGAATAATTTCATAGCATTCACCATCGATGTAGACATGGTGGTAGATAGGGCGTCCAGCAATGGCAAAAATACCGTTGACCAGAAAGTTCATCGCTTCAGGAACGCTGGTGATCTTTCCTTCATCGTAGAGATCAGACATCTCAAAAAAGACAGGAGCCATCACTTCCCAAAACAAACCTAGATTTGCATAGTAGGAAAGCTCTCGCACCTTCTCAATGAACATCTCTGGAAATAGCTTGTGCAACGACAGCATCAATGGATTGTTCTTGAAATAGGCACGGATAGCACGATCAGCATTAGCTTTGTACTCATCTGTGTCTAGATAGGGATCAAATCTGTTGACCGGCGCATACATCTTACGATGCCAGAGCATGGCTCGCATACAGGCTTCGGCAAATTCCATATTAATGCGATCGTGCCAAAGATGATGGAATAATTTAGGCCATGATTTTTTCGTCTCACCCTTCTTGATAAAGTCTAAAAGTTCTGGATGAGCCGTCGCTTCTCCTCGCCAAATCCGTAGATCAGCATCATCTCCTGCATAGTGATTATGGAGATCTAAATACTCTTGGGGAAGAAAGTATTTGAATGCTGGAACAGGATTTAAGAACACTCGCTCAGCAATATACAGGAGGTCACGCCAGTAAAAATCCATCGGTACCGCATAGGCTTTATAGATACCAATGATTTGCATGAGATTCTCAGGGGTATCAGGAAGCATGGCTCCCCCGGCTTCCAGCCGATGAATAATATCGGCAAAGGGGTGCTGAGAGGGAGGAATGGCGGTGGATGTTGAGGACATTGTAGGGGTCATAGGTTTCTAATGCACAACAAAGATGACAGGTGATCTAAAGACCAGAGGATCAGTTTTTCGGGATCATCAACGCTTCCGTGGATTGCATGGCAGTGGTGATCGTGATCATCGGTGTCGTTGATGGGCTAACCATCGATACCATAGCTGTCGTGGTGGATTCACTCCAGCGCACCAGCCAACTTGGCTGAACACCCAGCAAAAAGATAATCCACGCCAAAATCAAGGCCGGCACCCGCTCTCCCCACTCCACCTTAGGAAAGTAGGCGATCGCATTATCCAGCTTGCCAAAGCAGGTGCGGTTCAACAGAATCACAAAATAGACGGCCGTTAAACCCGTACCGACAACACACAGTAAGGTTTGAATCGGAAAAACCGTGTAGCTACCTTGAAAGATGAGAAATTCGGCAATAAATCCTGCCAGCCCTGGAATACCCGCACTCGCCATGCCACCCAACACCAAGAGGGCGCTAATGGTAGGTAGACCTCGAATGGGATTCATGAGACCGTTGAGGACATTGAGCTCACGGGTACCAACCTTCAGTTCTACCAGTCCGACTAGATGAAAGAGGATAGCCAGGATTAGCCCATGGGCAACCATCTGAGACACAGCACCCACCATACTAAGCGTCGTCAAGGCCGCTCCACCCAATAAGATATAGCCCATGTGCCCCACGGAGCTGTAGGCGACCATGCGCTTAATATCCGTTTGGGCGATCGCTGCCATAGCCCCGTAGAGGACACTAATGGCCGCCCAAGTCGCCAAGCCAGGAGCCAGCACAGACCAGGCATCTGGGAAGAGACCTAGCCCAAAACGAAAGATTCCGTAGGCTCCCAATTTCGCCAAAATACCGCCCAACAAAATCGCGGTTGGCGTGGATGCGGCGGTGTAGGTATCAGGCAACCAGGTGTGAAACGGCACCAACGGAACCTTGATACCAAATCCCACCAATAAGATACCTAACAAAATAAGCTGCGATAGCATGGGCAAGCTCTGCCCCACAACAGCACTGTAGGCAAAGGATGAGGCTCCCGTGAGCCAAACTAGACCTAAAAATCCAATAAGGATCAGCGCTCCAGACAGAGCTGTATAGATCAAGAACTTGGTGGCTGCATAATTGCGCCGTTCACCGCCCCAAATGGAGATCAACAGATAGAACGGCACCAGCTCCAGTTCATAAAACAGGAAAAAGAGGAGTAGATTTTGGGCTAAAAATGCCCCTGCCACACCGCCACTACAGATCAGCATCAGACTGTAAAACAGGCGTGGACGTTCAACATGTTCTGCACTACTGAACACAGCAATCCAGGTTAAGAAGCTGTTTAAGATCACCAAGGTAATCGACAAGCCATCTACCCCAAGCTGGTAGTTGAGACCAAGGCTATCAAGCCAGGGCAAGTATTCCTGCATCTGCAGCGTCGGCGTATGCAGGTCAAACTGGAGGAGCAGAGATAGACTCCAAAGTAAAATGCCTCCCGTGAGCCAAAGGGTTAGCCAACGAATTTGTTTAGAGGAGATAGATGCGGGTAAACAGGCAAGGGCGATCGCCCCTAGAAATGGCAGCCAAATCAAGGTGCTAAGCATGGGTTATCCACCAATAACAAGAGATAGGTTAGTCAACGACGACCATGTCATCAAAAGCGTGATTAAAATGATGCCCAGAGCAATGGTGAGCACATAGGACTGGGTTTTTCCACTGTTGCCATACTTGAGGGCTTCGCCGCCAAAGAGGGAGGCTAGACCCACCATGTTGACGAGGCCATCCACCAGGTAGCGATCGCCCCAGTCAACAAGACGCGAGATCCGATCCACACTACCAACGACACTCACGCCATAAATTCGGGATGTATAAAAGTCGTAGGCTAACAAATTCTGTAATGCTTGCCACGGCAGCCGAATCGGCTTGGCAATCGGGCCATAGTACACCAATGCCGCTAGGCTGCAGCCAGACAGGCTCGACCAGGTTAGCACCAATGCCACATCTTTATTGAGAACAGCCCAGTCAGGCAACAGCGACAGGGTTTGCAACACCAAGGGTAAGTGCAGCACAAATCCTGCCAAGATCGTCATGGGTAAGGTCACCAACCAACCGTTCTCTGGCGATCGCTCCGTCATTGGCTTGGGTTGTCCACCAAACATCAGCACAAAGACCCGCGTGACGGCAAAAGCAGCGAGGGCATTGACCAGCAGTAAAATCACGGCAATGATGGGGCGATCGCGCCATACGCCATCCAGCAGGGCAAGCATTGACCAAAATCCACCCAGGGGCGGCAGGGCAATTAGGCCAGCCACGCCAACCAGGTAGGATAACCCTGATACAGGACGCCGCCGCCAGAGTCCACCCATCTGGGTTAAGTCTTGGGTAATACTATTGAGGACAATCGAGCCAGAACTCATGACCAGCAAGCTGATAGCCACGGCATGGGTGAGAATCATCAAAAAGGCCGCGTTGCTTAACTGTGCCCCCACGGCAATGAAGACAATACCCATATAGGCACTGGTCAGATAGGATAGAGCACGCTTGACGTCAACTTGAGCTATTGAAATGAGCGTGCCGCCCACCGCTGTGATCGAGCCAATGGCGATCGCCACCGACAATACCGTTGGGGATAGGGCCAACACCGGCTCCAGCTTAATGAGCACCCATGCCCCCGTCGCCACCACCACCGAATTCCGCAGGATTGTACTGGGTACGGGGCCCTCCATGGCTTCATCCAGCCAAAGGTGTAAAGGAAACTGGGCACATTTGCCCATGGGGCCAGCAATCAAAGCCAAACCCACCAAGGTTGCGGTCGTCGGGTTGACATTCGCCGTCTCTGCCCAGATCGCCAGCTCTTGAAAATCCCAGGTGCCAGCCAGAGGATAGAGAGCCAGCACTCCCATCAACAGCACCAAATCTCCTACCCGCTTGGTGAGAAACGCGTCTCTAGCACCGGTGACCACTAAGGACTGGTTGAGCCAAAAGCCGATCAGCAGGTAGGTGCCGAGGGTGAGAATTTCCAGAATCACATAGCTGAAAAATAGCGAGTCGCATAGGGCCAGAGCACACATACCCGCTTCAAACAGAGCTAAGAGGGCATAAAACCTTGCCCAACCCCAGTCCATTTCCAAATAGCCCACAGCATAAATCTGGGCTAGCAAGTTAATGCTCGTCACCACTAGAATGGCACCTAGGGTAATCGACGACACTTCGATGGGGATGGTCAAATCAAGCTCGGCAATCTGCAGCCAAGGAATGGCTATGTACTGAGGAGCCTGTTGCCAAGTGGCATGGAAGGCGATCGCCCCATGCAGGCAGGCTAAGCCGGTCATCCCAAGGTTGAGATACCCGGCAGGCCGAGGTCCCGTGAGCGGGGTAATTGACGGTAGCCACAACATCGACAAAACCATCCCCATCAGAGGATAACTGGGAATCAACCAAGCTGTTTGGGCGAAAAACTGCTCCATATGCTGTCCTCACGATGCCTACAACGATCTACTCTAGTGATGGTGACGGTGTGCCCCCAGACATAGACTAAAGGCTATGCTTTTTTAAAAGACCATCATAAATAGACTATACCAAGATCAGTTTACATGGAAATTCCACCGGTTCTAAAATCGTTTCAATAGAAATTCCCTTAGACTTGAAAAGGTTTTGCTTATCATCATGATGGTCTAGGCTGCAGCACCATAGCCGCCCACCCTGGGCAAGAATTCTGGATGAACGTATCTCTAGATACAGAGTTGTCATAACAAGTTGGCTTTAACTAAGCACAGCACAACTTGAGCCAGAGCGATGGTGGGGAGGCAGCAGGATGACGGGAATGCTAACAAAGTCGGAGGCTCTGACGAATCTGGAGGCCTGTGTGCAGGCGGAGGGACGCGCTGATTTGGTTGCGCAGGTGCGGGCCAAGATTGATGAACTAGGCATTAAGTATATTTACTACCAGTTCATCTCCGTCACCGGACGCGTCGTCGGCAAGGGCGTTCCGGCAGACCATTGGGAAACCATTGCCGAACGCGGCATTCAGTTGGTGTACGGCTCCACGGCTAATCTCTTCGTCGATCGCTACAACAATTACATCGGCTATGGCCCGGAAGCATCGGAACTAGTAGCCATTCCCGATCCAGACACCTTTTGCCAATTGCCTTGGGATAAGCGAGTAGCACGGGTCTTTTGTACCTGTTTCCGCAACCGAGAGGAACCGGACAATCCGGGGGGCTACCTAACGTCGGACTGTCGCGGCAATTTGAAGCGCATCCACGCTCAGTTTCAGGCCGATCACCAGGGCCTGCATCTACGACACGGTGCGGAGCCGGAGATGATGTGGCTGAAGAAGGGCCCCGATGGAAAACCCAATGGCGGTGTGACCAAGCCCAACTGCTATCAAATTGATCAGTTTGAGGAATTGCGCCCCGTATTTTTACGGGTGATTGACTATTGCCAAGCGATGGGTCTAGATATGATCCAGGGCGATCATGAAGACGCACCGGGTCAGCTTGAGCTAAATTTCATGTTCGATGATGCACTACGAACCTGCGATCGCCTCACCACCTATCGACAAATTTGTGCCCAAGTGGCACGAGAGTTTAACCTGATTGCCTGCTTCATGAGTAAGCCCTTCATGGGCGTATCAGCCAATGGCTGTCACCACAACCTATCGCTATGGTATGGCGGTGATGAGCAGGTGAAAGACTTTGGCATGGAAACACTGCCCGGTTTAGCCAGCACTTTTAGCTATCGCAAGGGCGGTGAGAATACATTTCTGCCAGATCCTAGCTTATCTGCCACCAAGCCCGGCCCAATTGGTCTGAATGCGATCGGTGGGGTAATAGAACATCTGGGAGCACTGACAGCGATCGGTTGTTCGACGGTAAATTCCTATCGCCGCCTGTGGGATACAGGACTATGGGCACCCGTCTATGCAGATTGGGGCTTCCAGAACCGTACCTGTGGGCTGCGGGTGTCGGCTCCTGGTCGGTTTGAGTATCGGGCGGTGGATTCGATGGTGAATCCTTATCTGATGGCAGCGGCATTGCTGAAGGCGTTTGATGATGGCATTCAACGCAATTTGGATCCGGGAGAGCCGGAGTCTCGTAACCTCTATGAGGCAATGGAGGCAGGTAAACAGGTGAAGAAACTGCCGATGTCGTTGGGTGAGGCGCTAGAGCGTTTAGAACAGGATGAGGTGGTGAAGGCGTCGATGCCTGGAGACATGTATCAGGTGTTCAGTTGGTATAAGCGAGATGAGTGGGAGAAGTTTTTGGCGACGAGTACGCAGTGGGATGTGGATATGTATCTCGACTGTTTGCCATAACCCTCTCTCAGATCTTGCAGATAGTCTGGGCCTTTTAGCAGGTGGGAACCCTGTTAATTCAGGAGGCGATCGCTCAGCCAGTAGGGTGGGCATTGCCATCATCTTGATCTGTGGGATGCTTGCGCCTGACAAGCCCTATGGGTTTGGGGCATAGGGAGATGTTGAGTTGTTGGAGAGGGTATCTAGATGTGGAGAGGTGAGTTGAGAGGTGGGCATCACCCACCCTACTTATCTGAATTGATCTTCAGGTAGCACCATAAATCTGACCTGCGCCGAGCCTGATAGTCTGTTTGAAGGTACCAGATCCAGTATTTTTATTGATGAGGATTTCTTGATTTTGGGGCGTATACCCAAATAGCTTCTTGCCATCCAAGGCAAGGCCAAAAACGTTGCTATACCCAACATCACCTACCAAGCTAAACGTTCCATTGCGCTTGATGGATAGCAAAACATCTGTCCCGGAGGTTTTGGCCGTTAGGAAAAATCGATTCTTAGCTGGGTCAAAGACCAGATCACCACTGCTGGCAAAACCTGAAGTTGTAAACAACAGCTTAGCTTCTCCCGTCCGTTTGTTGATTTGGTAAAAGCCACCATTATCAGCAGCACCAAATAACCGGCCATTAGCGTCAAACCCCAGGGAATTCATCCCAGAGGCTCCAAAAGAACCAACAAATTTTGACTCTCCTGAACGATTCAGCCGGTACAAACTTGAGAAAGTATTGGCAAAAATCTGACCCTCGCTAGATTGAGCAATATCAATGAATGTCCTATCCTGCCCTTGAACTCGCAGCCTACCATTCCTCAAAACACCCCAGCGTCCATCGCTCGTTGAGACTAAAGCCATTTGAAAGGATCTCCTTACTAGTGACGTAGAAACGTGCGCAAGCTCAGGTTGTCTCAAGCTGTGACTCACCGCAGGCTGAGAACATTTAAGCCATAGCCAAGTAAGCATACCCGATCATCAAGGACAATTGCATAAACATCACAAGAAAACCATAATAGCCCCGTCATTAAAGCCTATGTTCATACAGCCTTTACACTACGGTGGCACAGCATGACATCCCTAAGGATTGAAAACCATTCGAGATATGAACGTCTAAGTCCGCCGTTTGTAGCCGATGCCCCTCGTCGCTACCCCACATCCATGAAAAGCGGTAGTCCTCTGAGATCCCAAAATGATGTCAACACACATCAGTAGGCAGACTCCATGACATAAGGCTAGGGTTTCGAGTTTTAGCTACGCTCAACCCTCTTCTTGTAAGGGTTTGAGCATTGAGCGATGCCAACATATACCTTGTAACTTATTACGTCCACTTAGCAAGAGCGATCGCTCCTCCCAGCCTGCAGACATGGAGCGATCGCCCTACGAGTGGATCAAGCCTGAATAGTCAAAATAAGTTATTCAGATTCATGATCTCAAGTAACAGATCTCACTCAGCTATCTACAGGCTTAGGCTTCACATTCTCTGGGTCAAAAATACCCTTAGGTACAATACCATGAACGCCCCAGTTGCCATCCACCACTTGGGTAATAGCAAAATCTGCACCGACGGTGATCAGCGAAAACGCTTCATCTTCCGTGAGGTTCATGCCATTCATCAAAAAGTCGCGCAGCTTGGCCGAGCCATCTTTCAAGGCTGGATCGAGAGACGACAATTCATAGATTTTGGATTGGGCATCTTCTCCTAGAGCTTCCAGATAGTTGGGATAGGTAAAGCCATGGACAATCCAAGAATCGGGCGTTTCCAGTAGCGGATAGTTCACCCCTTCTAAAATTGTGCCCGCAAGGTCGGCCTGTTTGTGGAGCACAAACTGGAATACTCCGGTAATTGAGGTTTCGATCGCCGTGCCATCCAGCTCCGAGTCTCCTTGGGAAGCATGGGCATCACCACCGGAGAATAGGGCACCCGGAACAGATACGGGGTAGTACATGGCGGTACCCATGGCGATGTTGCGGTTGTCGATGTTGCCACCAAAGTAGCTGGGTGGAATGGAATCCACCACGTCAGCTTCGCTAGGAGCAACGCCCATGGAACCTAGGTGTAGCCGCAGGGGAATTTTGACGCCTTCTAGGGTATCGTCAATTTCGGTCACCGTATCGTGGTCAACGATGATGCCGGGGTAGTCGATGGTGTCGTGAACCGTTCCATCTGGGGTAGTTTGGGGTGTCCAAACATAGCGATAGGCGGCGGTGGCATAATCTAGCTCGCCGGTGGCGTCCATTTCATAGAGGGTGATGACTTCCCGAGGCTTGGGATCGTCTTTGTAGTTATCGTATTGGAATCCCCACCAAGCGGAGGCATTGGAGCCAAAGGTTTTGCCGGCATAATCAGGGTTACCGCTAGGACGCAATTGTAGATCAACAACCCGCACCTCTAATAGATCGCCGGGTTCTGCGCCACAGACATATACGGGGCCCGTGAGAATATGAACGCCGGGGCCGCGATCGCTCACGGTTTGTTCGTCGCTCGTCCAGTGATAGATACTCTCAATGGCTGGATCACCTGCAATCATGCGATCGTAGTCATCACCAGCATGATGGGTGATGGTTTCCAGGGTGACATAGTCTTGGGAATTGACGGCAATAACGGGCGCTAAATTTTTGCTGTAAAAGCCCCAATGAACGGTTTCAGGGCTAGCGGCAACTTTGTAGTGGCGGGGGTGAGCTGCGCTGGAGCTACAGGTAGTGGGTAGGGCGCTTTCGAGGGGCGGAATACCCTCACTAGCGGCGGTTCTGGTGGGTAGGAAGCTGGCTCCCAAACACAAGGCTAGGGTAGCAGCAAAGAGCACTGACCAAGTTCTGAGCCAGCGTTTTTTTCGGTTTTCAATCATTCTTCTCCTACAAGGATTGACGCGGGTGTACGGTCTCCATGCTTCTTGATTGGGGAAATCCCGTCTGTATCATGGATGTCTATTTCATGAGTGGTTCCACGGAGGAAACAGCGATCCAGCCTCCATCAGGGCACATGCTAGCAGCCTGGTATCAAGTTGAGAGACATCCATTCCCCTAGGGCGCACCTCCTTCCTCCCGCGCGCCACCCTTATGGTCGATGGCGATCGCTTGCTCTAGGGCAATTCGTTCCCGCGATCGCCTGGCATAGGGCTGTAGCTGTTCCATCGACTCCCCCGTCAAAATACTGAGATTTTCCAAACTCATACCCCGCATCAACATTTCAATGCACCAGGTTTGGCGAGCTTGAATAAGACGGGGTGGCGCACCATTGGGGGCCAGCAAACCCTCCGCAAGCTGCTGCCACCAGGTTTGTAGCGCTGCCAGCGACCAGCGATCGCCCTCCTCAGTGATGAATAAACTGGGATGGTCATCCTTACGACTCTTCAGCCATTGGGTGAGCGGGTTCCGGGTATGAGACCCATAGCGATGGCCCAAAATCCATCGATTGAGCGGCACCTGACGGATATCGCCCTGCATGACTTGAATAAGATGCTGTTGGCTATCGCTCACCTGATGCGATCGCTCCAAAGCGATCACTTCCTCGGGCCGTAGGCCGGCTCCCAATAGGACATAGGCGATGGCGTAGTCCTGAGCCCCCTGCTTCTTAGCCCGCAACAACAGCGATCGCACCAAGGCAGCAGGTAAATCCACCACTGCTTCTGCCAACGGCTGGTGGAGCACTAGGGCCGAGGGCAACGCGGAGGAGGCATCGGTGGCCAGCACACCATTTAAGACTAAGGTCGGCAGTTGCGCCAAAAAGCGATCGCGATCGCCTCCCAGCAGACCATGGGTATCGCTACTCAATTCCAGCACCGCGTAGCCCAACACTAGCGTGTTCAAGAACCCCGCCACCGTCTCCAGCGGCACGGTCAAGGGCTGGGGATCCTGTGACAGTGCTACTTGCAGATAGTCCTGGGTATAGCGATTCATCTGCTGAAGCTGTTGACCCAGGGCTTGGCGAGTCTCTGGAGGATACAGCCCCGACTCGCCCACGAGCGATCGCACAAATTCGGGAATGGTCTCCAACTGCTGCAACCACAACTCTCCATAGAGTTGCAAGGCTTGGGACAAACTGCCCGGCAAGGGCAATGATGAACGAGCGATCGCTCCTAAGGGCTCTCCATAACTGGTTTCCAACAGCGCTAAAAGCAAGCCATGCTTGCTTCTGAAATGACGAAACAGCGTGACTTCATTCACCTCAGCTTGGTCGGCAATTTCCCGCGTCGTGGTTTCGGTAATTCCTTGGTGGAGAAACAGGCTAAGAGCAGCCTGCATCAACCGTTCATGGGTGGAAGGTCGAGACTCTGACATGGGTCTTTCTAAAGAAAATGTAAGCATTACTTGCAATTTTGCCGCAAGAGTTGTTATAGTTATAGTGTAAGCACCACTTGCATCCACTGTATCGCATCTTCCCCATCCTAGTCTCGTGCTAAGGGTTTATCGGAGCAGTCGAGCAGGCTTGAGCGCTTATGATCCTTCACTCTTGAGATGTCAACTGACTATGACAGCAAACCCTCAATCTGCCCCACGTCCTCTGTCTGAGAGCGATCGCTCTCCCCAGAGCACACCCATGGATCCCTCATCGCTCCCGATCCATTGGGTCAGCATTTTCTTCTTCGGCGGCGTCCATGCTGTGGCGCTCCTAGCACCTTGGTTCTTCTCTTGGTCTGCCTTGGGCGTGATGCTTGTCCTCCATTGGCTTTGCGCTAGCATCGGCATCTGCCTTGGCTACCATCGCCTGCTCACCCACCGCAGCTTCCGCGTGCCGAAGCCCGTGGAATACTTCTTTGCCACCATGGGCGCTTTAGCAGTTCAAGGCGGGCCAACCTTCTGGGTAGCTGGTCATCGTCAGCATCACATGTACACCGAAGATGTGGATAAGGATCCCTATTCGGCCCGTCGAGGCTTTTGGTGGAGCCATATCCTTTGGTTATTCTATGATCGCCCCAGCGTTTTCGATCGTAAAGAATTAGTTAAATATGTTCCTGACCTAGCCCGCGATCGCTATTACCAATGGCTGGATCGCTACTTCCTGCTCCTGCAAGTGCCCCTTGGTCTGGCTCTCTATGCCCTAGGCGGATGGTCATTTGTCATCTATGGTTTGGCAGTACGTTTGGTGCTGGTCTGGCACGCTACCTGGCTCATTAACTCTGCGACTCACAAGTGGGGTTACCGTCGATTTGACGTCAGCGACAATTCTCGTAACCTTTGGTGGGCAGCGCTATTGACCTACGGCGAAGGCTGGCACAATAACCACCATGCTCAACCCAATGTGGCGAAGGCTGGACTAACCTGGTGGGAACTGGATCCAACCTGGTGGGTTATTCGCGGTTTGGAAATGATGGGCATTGCCAAGCGGGTGATTATGCCATCGGAACTGCCTCCTAAGAAAGCGTAGATACAACTTGATCTACATCAATCAACTGGGCTGTGTTTGAACATAGCCCAGTTTGCTATGGGAGCGATCAGCTTTGTGCAGAATGCCGCTTAAACCTATTAGCGATACGTTGCGGGCAAATCATCCCCCATGGCGACCGTTGAGAATAAAACAATAGGGAACTGTTTTATTCTCCATAGGCATCCCCAACAACCTTACCGCGAAACACTACGTAGTTGTAGATGTTGTAGAACAACATGATGGGAATCAACACCCCAATAAAGGTGAGCATAAACACCAGAGCGCTGGGGGCAGCAGCGGCTTGGTAGATGGTAATTTGCGTGGGGATAATATAGGGAAAGACGATGAGCCCCAACCCAATAAACGTGAGCAAGAAGATCAAAATCGTCCAGATAAACGGCGTGACTTCTTCTTTCTTATTCAGGCTGCGCAGCAGTAGCCCCACTAGCACCAAGCCCAACACCGGAATAACCGCAAAGATATACAACAACGGTGGGCTAAATAGCCGAGTTCGCGCCGCTTCGTAGACGATGGGGGTGGCAATGGTGATTAAAATCGCGCCGGTTACCGTCGTGATGGCGGCCAGCTTAGCGGTGCGAAAGTGAGTCTTTTGCAGATCTCCTTCGGTTTTCAAAATCAGGTAGGTAGACCCAATTAGGACATAACCTTGGATCAAGGTGAGGGCCACTAGGAGCGATCGCCAATCTAACCAGTCCCAGATCGAGCCGATAAAGTGGCCCGCCTCATCCACCGCAATGCCTTCAATGACGCTACCTAGGGCAAACCCCTGGCCCAAAGCAGCCATAAAACTACCCGCCCCAAAGGCAAAATTCCACAGCAGCTTGCGGTCAGAATGCTCTCGAAATTCGAAGGCTACAGCCCGAAAAATTAGCCCAAATATCATCATGAAAATGGGGATATAGAGCGCGCTCAAAATCGTGCCATAGGCGAGGGGAAAGGCACCAAACAGGGCTCCTCCCATCAGCACGAGCCAGGTCTCGTTGGCATCCCAGATATTGCCTAGGCTGGTCATTAAAATGCTGCGCCGTTCTTCGTCTGAGCTGGTGAGCGACAGAATCCCCACCCCCAGATCAAACCCGTCGAGCATGACATACAGAAATAGGAACAGGGCCAGGATCACGAACCAAACCTGGGGTAAAAAGTGGAGTAATGCATCCATACGGGTGACCTACTGCTGTGCTTCCACGGGACGTTGATCGGGCATGAAGGTGGCGGGTTGGGTCTCTATTGTCATCTGACCGTCCATCCCCGGAATGGGCATTTCTAGATTGGGGCCGTGGCGAATAATGCGGCTGCCAAAGTATAGGGTTGCAACAAAGAGCAGCGAGTACACGACCGCAAATAGGATGAGCGACGTGAGCACCTCGCCAGGGGGAAGATGAGAAGCAGCATCGGCGGTGCGAATTTGCCCATACATCGTCCAAGGTTGCCGGCCTACGCAGCGGACAATCCAGCCAGATTCCACCGCGATATAACCCAAGGGAGCAGCAAATATCCAGGCGCGCAGCAGCCATGTTTGCTGGCCAATCTTGTCGGGCGATAGATTGCCCAAGAGCCATTGCAAAACGCTCAACAGCATCAGCCCAGCTAAGAAAAAGCCAATGCCGCTCATAATACGGAACGAATAGTAGATCAGCCCCACCATCCGGGGGCGATCGCTTGGAGCCCACTCCTTCAGACCCAACACTGGCTCAGACAGGTTTTTCTTAAAGTCCAAAATGTAGCCCAGCCCATTGGGAATGGTGATTTCCCATGAGTTGCTTTGCGTGGCCTCATCGGGGATGGCCAGCAAGCTCCAGTCAGCGGGTTGTCCGGCAGGGCTGGTCTCCCACTTGGCTTCCATGGCGGCCAGTTTGGTGGGCTGATACTGGGCAACCTGCTCAGCGCTGAGGTGGCCAATGTAGATTTGCAGCGGTGTGACGGCTATGGCAGCGGCCAAGACAATCTTGAGCGATCGCGTAAAAAACGCCTGATGCCGCTGCTTGAGAATATACCAGGCGCTAATGCCGCCAATCACAAATAGCGACGTTTCGAGGGTGGCAAAGAACATGTGCGACACGCTTTTCACCATAAAGGGGTTGGCGATCGCCTGAAAGTAATCGCTGACCATGAACTTGCCGTCCACCATCTCGCCGCCTGCCGGGCTTTGCAGCCAGGAATTGGCCACCAAAATCCAAAACGTTGAGAGGTTGGCTCCAAAGGCCACCATGATGGTTGCCAGGTAGTGAATCACTGGATTGACTCGCCCCCAGCCAAACAGCATGATACCCAGAAATCCGGCTTCTAGCATGAAGGCCATGGCCCCTTCAAAACCTAGAATACTGCCAAAGAAATCGCCGACAGCTTCCGAAAATGGTGCCCAGTTGGTGCCAAACTGAAACTCCATTGGCAGCCCTGAGGCCACCCCAATCCCAAAGTTGAGCACAAAGAGTTTTGACCAAAAGCGGGCGTGGCGGTAGTAGTCGGGGTTGCGGGTTTTGAGCCACATCCCCTCGACGATTACCAAATAGATGGACATACCGGTGGTGAGCACGGGCCAAAGCATGTGGAAGATTGCCGTCAGCGCAAATTGCATGCGCGATAGCGCAACAGTGTTTGAAAGAATATCCATAGAGCCTCAACGGGGGGATGATCGAGGGGTAGAACTGGCGGCTGTCGGGGGATGGCGGCAGTTGGCCACAGGGCACTTTACACCCCAGAACCAATCTCAGTGACCCATTGCCACGGTCAGCCGCACCACGTGAACCATAGGCCCAGCAATACTCTTTAGCCAGAGTCTACACACTGCTTAATCTAACCGAATGGCTATATAGCCACAACTTAAGGATAAGTTCTGTAAATGAAGTCAAGTTCTGTGGATGAAGTTAAGTTCTGTAAAGTTCGACGAAACAACGTCAACCCCTGGGGTTTTGGCTGATGGATATTCTGATGGATATGTTTACCACCGATCCATACAGTAGCTCTCTGCTGTCAGAAACCAGGCTTCTACTTCGTTCATTGAGAGATGGACGATCTGGCAGAGAATTTTCATGGGGCCTCTCCTGACCATTAAGCAGACTGGCAAGGGC
>RECH01000010.1 GCA_007694125.1 Leptolyngbya sp. DLM2.Bin15 | reverse complement strand
GCTTTAAGCGAGACTTTGCGGCTTTATTCCACGACACTCCCAAACGATGGATTACCCAAAAGCGGTTAGAGCGGGCCTATTTACTACTTAGCAAAACCGACACATCTGTAACTGAGGTTTGTTATGCGGTGGGGTTTACTAACCTGTCCCATTTCATCACCTTATTTAAGCAAAAATATCAGATTACGCCTAAGCAGTTGCAACAGCAGGCGGGCTCTACCCATCAGCTTCAGACAGTAGTGCTAGGGAACTAAATCCAACAAAAAAAGGCCTAAATCTGGGAGTTTTCGGTGGGGATGTTGACTAGGGTTGAGTTATGTCAACACCAGCAACAGAAGGAATAACGCCATGCTGCTCTGGCCAGCTAATCAACTCCGTTCAAGGGTGAAATCCGTTGTCAGTAGCGCCGGGTTACTGCTGCTGTTGTCGGCCTGTGGTGGGGCTCAACTCTCCACCGATCAGGCTCCTGTCCCAACGTCAAGTTCTCTAGGAACCCCTCCCATGTCTGAAACATCGATTCTCATTGTCAATGCAGTGGTGAACCCTGCCGAAGCGGCGGCGCTAGAGCAGTATTCAACCCAGGCGACAGCGCTCTTCAAAGCGGCTGGGGCCACACCCCTGGGGCGCTACCGCCTGGTCGAACCGGTACTGGGCGATCACCACCCCACCCTGGTAGTAATGATGGAGTTTCCATCGGATCAAGCCATTCGCGAGGTTTTCGCCAGCGAGGCGTATCAGCAGCTGACCCCTGAACGGGAGAAGGCGTTTGAAACCTTGGATGTCTTCATTGCCTACTAACGCGCAAGGGCAGCATGACGCGCACCGTTGTACCGGCCTCGGCGGTGGACTCAATCAAAACCTCCCCGCCGTGGGCCGCGACAATGCGCTTGACGATCGCCACCCCCAGACCATTCCCTCCCGGTTTGGTGGTAAAGAAAGGCTGTCCCAGCTTGGCCAGCACCTCGGGAGGAATTGGAACTCCACCGTTGTGAATGCTGATGCATACCTGGCGGGGGTGATCGCCAGGGGCGACCTGCCAGGTTATCGTTTCGCCAGGGGTAACGGCTTCGCAGGCGTTGCGTACTAGGTTGATGAACACCTGCTTGAGCTTGTCGGCATCGCCCTCTATCCATACTTCGGGCAGGTCAGACTCCAGCACCAGCGATCGCCCCTCCACCGCCAGCAGCTCTGCCAGCCGAGGCTGAATATCGTGGCAGAACGCTTTTAATTCAAGGGGTTTAGCCTCTAGCACCGGCTCGCGGGCATACTGCAAAATCTCACTCAGCAGCAGCTTCAGGCGATCGGCCTCTTCTAGGGCCAGGTCTAGCCGCCGTTGGGCACGGTCGGTCAAGTCCATTTCCCGAAAAGACTCTAGCCCCATCAGAATGGTGGTCAACGGGCTGCGCACCTCGTGCACAATCATGGCTGCCAGTTCGCCAATTTCCGCCAGGCGCTCCATGACGGCCTGGGCCTGCTTGCGCTCGGTAATGTCGCGCACCATCGAAATAATGCAGTCCTGGCCATCGAGGGAAACGACCGCCGCCGAAATTTCCGACGGGACTGTAACACCTGATTTAGTCATACAGGAGAGTTCGTTGGTCCAGCCGTGGCCCTGGTGCAAAACTGTCATGCCAAAGGCCTGGAACTTAGAAAGCTCATGGGGGTGGATCGAAGACACCGCTACAGAATTCAACAACTCCTCACGGCTGTAGCCTAAGAGTTCACTGGCTTTGGGGTTGGCTTCAAGAATGCGATCGCCCTGGGGGTCAATCACAAAGATGGCATCGTTAGAATATTCAAAAATCTTGCGCAGCCGCTGCTCACTGGTTTGCAGAGCCAGCTCAGCCGCCCGCCGGTCTTCAATCTCCTGCCGCAGTTGTGTTTGAACCGACTGCATGTCGACCATAGATATTCACCTGGGTGTGCCCTCGATGCATTGCCACCACCCTAGCAGATCAGTTTCAGGAGCCCAAGTCGTTTGACCTGGGCTCCTGGGTTCAAAGCGCTGCAATAAGTTAGTCAGGGCTAAAGCACTCATGTAGACCGCCGGATTTGCGATCACTGATCTAACGCCATGACCTGTGTCTGACCGCAAAACCGGAAGTCTAGCCTGGCGATCTCGACCTGTTAAGAGCCACGCTGCTCACGGTTATAGATGATCAGCTCTGTTAGAGTAACTTCACCATCGCCGTTGAGGTCAGCGGCGGGGTCATTGAGGTGGGTTTGCCCAGTTCGAGGCAATGGCCCAGCCATCGCTGCCGAGGCCAGCATGAGGGTGGATAGCGCCAGCGTTGCACCAGAAAGTAGATAGCGTTTCATAGGATTCTCCTTTGCAAAGCGGTTTAGACTTTGCTTGCTTGTGGTCTATAGTTTTTATAGTGCGGTGCCCACCTGAGAGACAGGTAAATGTAGCCTAAGATACGATTAGTATTGCCTGAGAAAGAAATTAAAGCGTTGCTCAACGCCGGGGTAAGTTGCCGCAGCCCCGGCTCCCACCAACCCTGAGACAGATCTCGGGAAAGATACTGCTGCCGCAGTCTGCGACCAATCTTTCACGGGAGATTAATGGTTTACTCAGGGTTTTCTCATGCAGCGGTTGGCCTAGGCCGGTTGAATGGTCGGGTCATTCAACGCGGAAATAGTTTCAGATGACTAAGGCCAGAACTGGCGATCGCAACAAGCGCCTGCTGATTTTCTTTGGGCTGGGGATTATGATCTTTGCCATGGCGCTGCCCCTGATGGCCCTGATTCCTGGCGGTGGATCCCAGCCCCCGGTCAATGCTGAGGAGCATCAGCAGCTGGTCGCTGAGGTGATCATGTCGAGCGATCGCGCCGAGCTAGTGGGCGACTCGCCAACTCGCGGCAACCCCGATGCTCCGCTGGTGCTGATGAAATTTTCCGATTTTCAGTGCGGCTTTTGCGCCCGAGCCGCTGGCCCCATGGCCGGGTTCATGGCCGAGCACGAGGAGGATGTGCTCTACGTCTATAAGCACCTGCCATTGACCCAGATTCACCCCGAGGCGATTCCAGCAGCGAGGGCGTCCTGGGCAGCGCAGCAGCAGGAGCAGTTTTGGGCCTACCACGATGCTCTGTTTGCCAACCAGGCGCGGCTGGGACGCGACCTCTACCCCGAGATCGCCCAGGATTTGGGATTAGATATGGAGCAATTTGAGCGCGATCGCACCAGCGCCGCCGCCAGGGATGCCGTCAACCAAGAGGTACAGCTCACCCGTCAGCTCAGGCTCAACCGCACCCCCTCCTTTGTGCTCAACGACCTGCTGGTGCCAGGCACCGCCCCAGTGGAGTTTTTTGAAAGCGTCGTGACCCGCGT
>RECH01000220.1 GCA_007694125.1 Leptolyngbya sp. DLM2.Bin15 | reverse complement strand
CTAGCCCTAGGGGAAAGGATGAGGGCAAAAAGTCCATATGCTAGGATAAAAAGGTGCTGAAAAAGCTGTCTAACGATCCCAGTTAATGGCCCATGGCATGATCAGGGATGTTCTCATGTTATACGTCCATCTCCTATTGAGAGACAAGGGACAAATTTTGTGTTCAACCTGTCCGACTCAATTCTGTAAAACTGAGAGGTTTACTGCGTGATTGCTATCTCACTGCGTCCCAGCGGACGCAAGTGGGGCACAGTTAGCTTTGCCTCCACGCTTCATCTATGTCCAGTGCTCGATCTCTTGATGGCAGACGTTCCTGCCTGTTGGAGAGACGAGGTGCGCCTTGGCTTACAAGAGGCCCTAGTCAACGCATCCAAACATGGCAATGATCTCGACCCCGGCAAAACTGTGCTGGTGCGGTTCTCCGTCGTAGGCGATCGCTGTTCTTGGATCATCTCAGACCAAGGATCAGGATTTAATCCATCGCCCACCTGCCAATGCCAAATTGAAACACCCCACCTTCATGATTCTCACCACGTTGATGAATGCGGTCGAGGGCTCTATATTTTGCACCAAGTGTTTGATGAGGTGCGCTGGAACGCCAAAGGCAATGAGCTGAGCTTATGTAAGGTTATAAAAAAACGCGGCAGAGTGGCTTCCCCCGCCTAGGTGAGACAGATGGGGGAGAGGTTAATTCCACCCCACCCACATCTCCTAGCGCTTCTCCCAGAGCGGCAGCGATCGCCCGTCTAGTTACTGGACAACCCTAGTTACTGGACAGACATAGAGCGAATGCGCCACTGATCATCTTGCCGAACCAGATCATACCGAACCTGGAGAGCCTCATCATAGGAGCCTCCTAGGTCGATCTGGCCGTTCACATACAGCTCAGCCGTTTCGGTCACCGCTGCAAAGACACTGGCTTCTTCTGGCACCTCGTCAGCCACCTCAACACGATCAATGGTCACGGTGTGGCTATACACCATATACCAGTTGTTGTTGACGCTCTGGGCTGCCCTGGCTTCCCAGGTGGAAAGAGCAGGATCCACCAAAATTTGGGACAAACGCTCCACATTGTGCGCCTCTCCTAGGGCTTCCGACTTAGCTGCCAGCCAAGTTTCAACCACTTGCTGGGCGAGTTCATCCGTCAGTTCGGCCTGGCTTAGGCTAGGAGCTGGAGGAGTGATAACGTCGGCATAAACTTGGGGCAGGCGTACTAGGGAACTTTGCTGCAGAGTTTCGACGGTAGGAGTGCCGCCAAAAACCCGACTTATGCGGCTGAGCAGGGAGATGATCACAACCAAGCCAAAGACACCAATAGCCACCAAAAAGAGCATTCGGTCAAGGCGAGGGGAAGGACGGCCGCGGCTGGGGCGTCGCGATCGCATCTCCGCTGTATTTTGACGGGGAGGACGGTTGCTGGGGGGCGGCATAACGGGGCGATCGCCTCCATGGGAGACGCGCTCAGCCACCGGCACAGCGGTGCTCACCGGCGGTGCATCCAGGGTGGCGGTAGCACCATAGCCCGATGTATAGCTACCCGAAGGCTGATGGCCGTTGACGGAGCGGGCTCCATAGGCAGAACCAGCCACCGCATAGTCTCGATGACCATTTTCATGATGCTCCCGAGTGCTGGCGGCAGGAGCCCATTGGCTAGCCGGTTCGGGTTCATTGGGCAGTTCTTCTAGGTAGGCCTGCACCTGCTCATCGGCAAAGTATTCTTTGAGCGACACCTGCTTCTGGGCCAGATCTCGGAAGTGAGGAAATACTTCATTTTGCAGCCAGCGCTCTCCGTAGAGACACAATCCTGGCAGAAGATCGGGCGAATCTTGGGAATGTTCGCGAATGAAGGCTAGGGAATCGTACTCTTGGCTATGCTCCAAGGCGCGGCTAGCTTCCTCGGTCTGCCCCAACAGCAGCGCACAAACTGCCTGCTCTAGGTAGACATCTTGGCGCATTCCCAACCGCAGCAGCAGCAGCTTAGCGCGGCGGATGAGGGCGGGTTGGCGATCGGCAAAACCACGGGCTGCCAAGGCATACACCGCTAGATAGGTGGCCACCGCCGAGGGACGCCGAGCCTCCGTCTCAAACAGGGCTTGCTGCTCTCCCGCCGTGAGGTAGGCGCGCAGTTGTTGAATGAACTTGAGGAAATCATCCACCGACAGACCGGATTGATCATCCCCCGTTCCATCAATGCCACCGCGTTCATCCAGCATTTCTTGGAGCACCTGAATGCCGCGCTGATGATCCACCCGATAGCTTTCAGCAGACTCTGGAATAGACAGCAGTTCTAGAATGCGATACGGACGCAGTTTGAAAAGATCAGCTTGCATTTCACCTCGCAATGGAGCAAACACACCCTCACGGAGGAGTAGTTCTTGCCCAGTTTCTAATGATTCGGCAGCACCTTCATACTGCCCCTGCTGCCACTGCTCCCGACCCAGTTCTAGGCAAGCGATCGCAATGGTGAGGACGATATCGGCTAAGACAATGTCGGGGTCGCCATAGCGCCCACTTTCCAGGCTAATGTTGCCGCTACTGAGGTAGGGACGTCCTAGCTTGAGCACCAGCTCATATTCACCTAGCTCTAGTAAAATCAGCAGCGCCCCAATCCAGTGCTGATCGTCAATGTCGATGCTGGGGCTGTAGGGATCGTTGGGATCGGCCAATCCAGTGGAGGAGGGCGATCGCTCTAGCCGACCTTCATCACCATGCCCCGAGTCGTACAGCGTATTAAGAAACTGCGCATCATAAGTCTGGCGCTGCTCAGGGGAGGAGAGAACCGTATAGGCTTCATCGAGCAGCGATCGCCGGGCTGCGATCGCTGCTTCAGAATATTCACGCCGTGGTAGCTGGAGCGCACGATCACGGTAGGCTTGCTGCAACTGCTCGACCGTTGCTTGAATAGGCAGCCCTAAAATTCGGTAATAATCCAGCGGAATTCTCACAGTCTCACATCCCCAGCGATGCTTTAGTTGAAAGGACAGTTAGGATAACACAGGATTGTAAGTGAGCCGAAGCTTACCACAACCTGACCTCTATACTATTCGCAACCCCGACAAACTTGGTAAACGTTTACAATCATTCAACCCTTGGAGCAACCCTTAGAAAGATGCTGCGGTGTTCTCTAGATTTAGAACGAACTCTACTTTAGAGAGTCGCTACCGTTCTTGATGCATCCTTGGCTACTTCACCTTATTACACAACAGAAACGCTGAGATTACCAGCGGTTACCCCAGGGTCGGACATGCAAACACACGGGTTGGGGGTCGATGCTTCCTAGTAATCTGCTGGGATATTGGCTTCGGCTTCGCTCAGCCAGCCTAGTCTTTTGGATGGGTTTTGGCTT
>RECH01000030.1 GCA_007694125.1 Leptolyngbya sp. DLM2.Bin15 | reverse complement strand
CGCTCAACCCTCTTCTCATGACGCTCAACCCTCTTCTCATGACGCTCAACCCTCTTCTCATTGTGCTGAGTGGTGTAGGGTGCTGTTAGGCGAAGCCGTAACGCACCATCTAAGGTCAAACCGTACCGGGTTTCGACTTCGCTCAACCCTCTTCTCATGACGCTCAAGCTTCTTCTCATGGTGCTGAGGGCTATAGCCCTTCTGGATATCCATAGGCTTGCTGCTGACCTCCAGGTTAGGATGTACTCAGGGAAGACGCGGGGTTGCCACTTCCCTGCACGGGCTGATCTGCCGCAGAACTGCCAAACTCCACGGCCATTGAGGCATACACCAATTGCAATTCTTCGATGGCAATGCCCCCATCTTTGGCATTCAGCGCTGGAGCCCGAATTTTAATGGGAAGACAGTCCTTGAGCTTGAAGGTCATCTGGGGCTGCTGCGCCCCGTCCAGCATCACCACAATGCCCTGACCCCGCAAACCTCGCTGATGGGTCTTGATCACTTCGGTAAACCAACGCCATAGACCGAAGTCCTGACTCATGCCTCGTTTGAGGGTAAGTTGACCGTAGGAAACAGGCCCTGCAAGATGAACTTGCTCTGCGTTTTGCCCGCCTTGGTGGAACGTCTTGGGCTCCATGGACATTTCCAGACCGTCACACTCCGCAAAGGCCGCCCGACAGAGTTGATCCGAGATGCCATTGACCTGGATTTCTACCAAGAAATTGAAGGCAGTCAAGAAACGATTAGCGATCATAGGGCCAGACCTCCTGCACCGTTATCGGATCCGCATCGCGCTGAACCAGGCGTACGGTGATAAACGTCATCGGCTGGGATGGAGCCACCCGCAAGTCCACCCTGAGCTGCCCCTGCTCCACCCGCGATCGCCTGTTAAGCCTGTCATCGATTACCACCCGATAGGCTTCATCGGGGGTGCTGCCCGCAAATGCACCTAAATCAAACAGACGATGGAGAATTTGCTCAAACTGGTATTGCACCCGGCGCTGCACCGCTGGCGAGTGGGGGGCAAAGACGAGATTTTGTCCGTCTCGCAGGGCCAAGCGTCGCACCAAGATCAACAAGCGCCGCACATTGAGATGGGTTAAATCTACATCCATACTTTGGGTGAAGCTGCCCCAGGGCACAAACCCTTGGGGAGATGGACGAATGGGATTGATGCCCGCCCTATAGAAGGCTTGCTCATCAGCGGGCGATAGGGACGGCACGGTAGCCAAGACTCCTCGCAAGGGTTCATTGGCCGGAGCAATCCAGGCCCCGCGCCGCAGGCTACGAGCTGCCATCACGCCAGCGATCGCCCCGGCGGGATGACTATGGATCAGGCTGCCGGTTTCCGCGCGGCTGATCAGCCAAGGGTGGTATAGGGCAATGTAGCTATCGGTGGTTTCCCCGTCCCGCTGGATGGCGGTCAGCAGCAGTCGTTGATGGGTTTGCACGTCGGCTGGGCGGTAGTGTTTCGGCAGCCCCAAGAGGGTCACCCAGTCGCCCCGAGCCGCAGCCAGGCGAGCCGCAGCCTGCTGGATGTCTAGAAGCCCCGTGGCGACGAAGTTCTGACTGGGGAGCATGTGCCAGCGGGTGGCAGGGGTGGCGGGTTGGGATAGGCTCTCAGGCGAGTTGGGGTTCGGCTCTAGCCGACAGGGCTGGAAGGGGCCGGCTGTTGTGCAGGGATCCGAGGGGGCTGGAGGCTGGGGTAGAGGAATGTCTAGGGTTTCGGTGGCACTCAACTGCCAGCCAGGATGGGCCGCATCGGTTAGGACAATCATACTCACCTCATCCAAGGGGAGCAGGGCATGAAGGCCCGTTAACGGTTGGTTTTGCAGGTAGAGGCGATCGCTTGCTTCTGAGATCAGCACATCTTGGAGCGTGGTGCGCAGGTGTGGATCGAGGAACAGGGTGGGCAGGAAGCTGGCCCAGTGGGAACTGTTGAGGGCATGGGCATCCGAGGTCTCTGGTACGAGGCCATCTCGGACAATTGGATACGCCGCTGAAACCTGTCCCGATCGCCAAGGCAAGGGGCGATCTAAGCCAAGGGGAATCACAGTTGTGGTGTCGTCTAGGGAAAGACTCACCGGAAAGCGAGGTGCCATCACCTCTGCCCAAAGGTTCGCAGCTTGTTGCTTTAGGGGGGAGGCTGGCTGGCTCAGCAACTGCTCATCGCTGGGTAGATAACCGATGAAGCGAGGGTGGGGGGCCGATCCTGCTAAGTTGTCCAACGTCAGAACTTGATCGCGGCTCCTAGCCTGGGCTGGACGCACCTTCAGCGCTAGTTGAAGATGCTGGATCCTGCTGATTGGGAGAGAGGCGATCGCTGGATCAGCTCCCTCGGCCCAAACGCTGACCATCAGTTCTGTTCCCTGAAGAATCTGTTCCACCTGCAGCCACAGGTTAAGGTGCGCTGTGGTCATGCGGAGCCAATCTCCAAGTTCAATATCTAAACCCGTCGAGAGACTCATCTTCGCCTGATGGATCGTCTCGGTTTGGCGGTCATGCTCAAGGATGTCTAACTGACCTGTTGTGGAGCGGGCCGTATCTAGGGTGCGGACTCTGCCCGTCATGGGAAACTGCTCTGGCAAGAGCCGATGAAACCAATGGACTTGGCTGGGGGTAACGTCGATCGTCCCTCGGTTAGAAGAACGATCTAGGGGCGGCACCGTTACGTAAACTCGATGGCGGCGATCGCCCATCTCCAGTTGCAGGAGATCACCAGGCTGGAGCGATACTTGTTCTGATCTAGGGATACTTAAATGTGTGGGTCGTCCTGGTTGTAGCCTCTGAGGTAACACCCCAAGAGACGTGACCAGCAGATCCACCCGTGTTTGCAGATCATCCGCCCAACCTCCAGGACAGCGGGCCTGAGCCGTGACAGCCTGATAGCCACCCAAAGCCGTTGTTTGCAGCAGCCCGCCTAGGGGAAACCTGGTTGTAGTAGCAGCACCCGCCACTCGCACCACCCAACAGCGCCGCCCCCCTTGGGCAAAAAAGGCCTGCACCGCCGGGGCAAGGCAAGCCGTTTGCCATAGGCCTTGCTCTCCGTCCCAAGCTAGGGGATAGAGACCGCCAAATACGTTGACAAATTCAGGGTAGCTTTCCACCACCACCGGCAGGTGAACCGGCCCCCGTTGCGCAAAGCCCACAAAGGCCGCAATATCCATGCGAGGTAAGCTAACGGTGGTGGGTGTTTCGACCCGAAAGGCGATGCCCGGTATGGTACGAGCGGTTAGCATCTGGCTCTCCTACTCCAGTGAACTCTAGCTTCGAACGTACGTAGACTTAATCCAACTCACTCAAACTTACTCAAACTTAATATCTTCCACCGATAGACCCAGCTCCTCGATCG
>RECH01000275.1 GCA_007694125.1 Leptolyngbya sp. DLM2.Bin15 | reverse complement strand
AACCCCTAACCTAGAACCGTCCCCACCATTGCCCACCCCGAAATCGCCAGCGGGGAAACAAGATGCGCATCAGACTCTGGGCGGTGATGAAATAACCTAGCCAGACGAGGCTGTAGTGCCAGAGGAAACCACCGAGGGGCATGGTGTTGCCAATACCCGGCAGCCCTACGGTCGTCAACAGCATGAGAATAAACAGCCCTTCCCAAAGCCCTGCCAAGAGTTGAAACACGGCGGGCCAATCGTGATCCCAGCGGCGCTGCTGTAGGGCATGGTACAAAGCATCCCAGCCCAGCCCCAAGAGCGCGACATAGGCCAAGATTGGGAAAAAGGGCGGCGGCGGATCACTGGGGTACAGGGCGGTGAACAGCCCGGTGATCAGGACGCCCATGGTCGCCAAGATCAGGATGCGGGTTTGCCAACGGCCAACTAGGGTAGGAGTCATAGGATTCTAGACAACTAGGACGGCGATCGCTCTGGAGCATCTTTCCAGGCTTGGGGTTGGCGGAAGCGATAGATATCTTCAATCACCTGCACCCAACCGTTGGTGACAGAATCCATGATGCGATCGCCCTTGTCAACAGTAGCAACGGTCGGATCGCCAAGGGTACCGCTGCGGCTGAGATCACGGGTTGTCCAGGCAAAGGGAAGCTTGCCCTCCATACTCAATAAACTATCCGTTGGTAACCCGTGGGGATACTCGGCTTGGGCGCGCTCCATCTGCACCTGATCGGGCAAAATCGAGAGCATGACGCTGGTTTCGGCATCACCGGCATGGATGCCCAGTTCCTTCTCTTTCTCCGTCATCAGCTTACCGGCATCGTGGGGCGCTCGCCAGGTAAACAGGGGAAACACCAGAAAGTCGTCGTGCTGCTGGTGCAGATCTCGAGCCACAATCTCCATAATTTGCGGCTGACCACCGTGGGCATTGAGCAACACAAATTTCCGAAAGCCCGCGCGGTAAATACTTTCAGCAACCTCCATCAACAGTGCGATCAAGGTTTGGGCAGACAGCGTGATCGTGCCAGGAAAGTGCCAATGCTCGTTGGATTTTCCGTAGTGGAGCAGCGGCAGAGCATAGGCAGGAATAGATGCATCCAGTTTCGCTAAGGCCTGGCCGGTCACCGCAGAGGCGATCGCTGCATCCACCGCTACGGGCAAATGGGGCCCATGCTGCTCGATTGCGCCGATGGGCTGAATGATCACGGTGTTTTCCTTGTCGGGCATGGCCTGGATATCCGTCCAGGTGAGATAGGCAAAGAAGCGATCGGGGGGAATGAAGCCGTGTAGCATAGCAGCCCTGAACCATGGTCAATGTGGGAATTTTAGCGTGAATAGTCGCCCCCCGCCCCTACTGCTCTAGCATCTGCAGTTTATAGAGACTGGCATAGAGACCACCCTGATCTAGAAGCTGATCGTGGCTACCCGATTCGATTAAACGCCCTTGCTTGAGCACCAAAATGCGATCAACTTTGCGAATCGTAGACAGACGGTGGGCAATGATGATGGCGGTACGTTGCTCTAGCAGCGTCTCTAGTGCTTCTTGGATCATGGCTTCGGTGCCCACATCTAGATTAGCCGTGGCTTCATCGAGCACAAGGATAGGCGGATTGCGCACCGCAGCGCGGGCAAAGGCCAACAGTTGCTTTTGTCCGCCCGACAGATTCGAACCCCGTTCCCGCAGTTGGGTATCGTAGCCCTGGGGCAGTTGTTCAATAAAGGCAGCGACGTTGGTTTGCACCGCCGCTTGGCGAATCTGCTCAAGGGAATAGGTTTCGCCTAGGGAAATATTGCTTTTCACGTCTCCGGCAAACAGGAAACCATCTTGGAGAATCACCGCCATGCGCCGCCGCAGTTCGGCTTGGGGTAGGTCACGAATATCCACCCCATCCAGCAAAATATGTCCCTGGGATGTTTCATAGAGACGGCACAGCAGGCGAATAATCGAGCTTTTTCCCGCGCCGGTGGGGCCGACGAGGGCCACCTTTTCCCCGGGGCGAATGGTGAAGTCTAGGTCATGCAAGACGTATTCGTCAGACTTGTAGCCAAAGTAGACGTGATCAAAGCGAATTTCTCCGGGCGTGGCAGGGGCAACATTCACGAGCGTATCCGAGCGATCGCTCTCAGCCAGTTCCTGCTCAGAGGCTGGGGGAGCGATCGCCTGGGCAAAGGAGAGATGCTCCGGATCCTGGATTTCGATCGGCTCGCTCATCAGGTTATGAAAGCGCTCCATCGCCGTGAGACCAGCTTGGATAGCGGTAAATTTTTCAGCAAACTGACGCAGGGGATTGAACAAACGCTGGGCAAACAAGATAAACGATGCCAACAGTCCAAAATTGACCTGGTTTTCCATCACCAGCAAACCACCGAGCCACAGCACAGCCGCGATCGCCACCAAGGCAATCCATTCCAGCGTGGAGGAAATCGCCGCATCATAGAGGATAGTTTTGTCTACTTCTTGAACATAGCGCTGGTTAACGGTGCGAAACAGTTGGCTATTAAAGGCTTCTCGGCGAAAGAGCTGAACCACATTAATCCCCAGGATATTTTCCTGGAGCGCCGCATTCAGCGACGATAGTTCTTCCCTTGCCCGGTAGTTGGCTACACGAAATTTTTGCTGGAAGAGAATCGTAATCGCCGTTACGGGTATCAGCATCAGCACCAGCATCAGCGCTAGTTTCCACTGCAGGGAAAACATGATCACAATCACCACCAGCATGGACGCTAGATCGCTCACAATGCCGATCGCCCCCGTGGCAAACACATCACCCAAGGCATCCACATCACTGGTGAGGCGGGTAATCAAACGGCCTACCGGCGTGCGATCGAAAAAGCGCACCGCCAAGGAGGTGACATGGCGGAACAGATCATCACGAATGCTGGCCGTAATCCGCTGCCCCACCTCCTGCACCAAGTAGCCCTGAATGCCCACCAAAAGCAACCGCAGGGCAATCGTGGCCACCAAGAGCGCCACCAGCAGGTTCAACCCCTGGGATAGGGTGCGTTCCGCCAAAAATCCCATGGTTGGCTCATTGCGCAGGAGGGAAATGGCTTGACCGATTAATACCGGCTGCACCGATTCAGCGATCGCCAAGGGCACCAAGAGCACCATCGAGATGATCAACACCCGCCGGTTTTGGTGGGCATAGGGCAGCAGCCGCAAAAAGAGCCGCCAATCGGTCATCGGGCGGCGACTGGAATCGCCAAGGGAAGAAGATGCGCTAGTCATGTAGATTTCAGGTGGGTGAAGCGGGGCTGGCAAGGGCAGTGCTACACTGCGTACCACGTTCAGCAAGTCTTTCCCACTGTAGCGCATGGGACGCGATCGCTCCCTGGCTTACCAACCTCACCCTATCTCTCCCCTAGTTCTGAACGATGACAGCACATCTAAGGTCTCAAACACTACGGGCCACGGGCATTGGCTTCACCGCCATCATGATGTGGGCCACCTTGGCATTATTGACCAAACTGAGCGGCACCGTGCCCCCATTCCAGCTCACGGCCATGGCCTTCACCGTTGCTTTTGGGATTGGCCTGGTTATGTGGTGGCGGCAGGGCGAGGTCATCTGGTCTCGACTGCGCCTCCCCTTGCCGGTATGGGGCGTCGGTGTTGCAGGGCTCTTTGGCTTTCACCTGTTCTATTTCATCGCCCTCAGCAACGCACCGGCCGTGGAAGCTAGCCTGATTGCCTACCTCTGGCCCCTGCTGATTGTGCTGTTGTCTGCCCTGCTGCCCAACGAGTCGCTGCGCTGGTTTCATGGCGTCGGGGCGATCGCCGGTTTCCTAGGAGCTGGGCTACTGATCAGCAATGGCCAAGCCTTGCGCATCGACCCGCACTACAGCCTGGGCTATCTGGCAGCGATCGCCTCCGCCCTGATTTGGGCTAGCTATTCGGTTCTATCTCGGCGGTTTGGCCGCATTCCCACCGATGCCGTCGGCGGATTTTGTGGCGTCACGGCCCTGCTCGCCTGGATCTGCCATGGTCTTTTTGAAACCACAGTCTGGCCCGTCGGCAGTCAGTGGCTGGCGGTCTTCGGGCTCGGGCTTGGGCCCGTGGGTCTAGCCTTTTTCACCTGGGACTACGGCGTCAAGCATGGCAACATCAAAGTTTTGGGTGCCCTTTCCTACCTAGCGCCCCTGCTATCAACGCTCCTGCTCATAGCCTGCGGCTTTGCCCTACCCAGTTGGAATGTGGCGATCGCCTGTCTGTTCATTATTGGCGGTGCCGTCTTAGCCGCGGGCGACATCCTGCGCTAGCGACCCAAGCTTCACCGGATCCGCACCCGCTAGGATGCCATCTGCGATCCGTTGAACACATCAAACACCTGACAGCAAAACCGCTTGAGCTTCTCCGCCACCGCCGGAGCCGGGGTGGTATTACCCACAAACTGCCAGTGGTCGATGGTTGAAAGCTGCCACTGCTTACCGCGATGGTCAAACCCCACCACATCCACCCCAATCACCCGAGGCGTTGTGGACAGCGAGCCCTGCCCAAGACGAATTTGCACCAATAAACTGCGGCTTTGGGCAGAACGACTCACCCCTGGAAAATGAAACCCTAGGTCAATGGACTCCGGATCCACCAGTTCACGGGTTTCCTCGTCATTCATCCAAGGCTTGAGATCAGCTCGAATATCGGGAAACTCCGACTTAAACAAATTCACGACGGCTGCAATTTTACTGGCAACTGTCACGTTGGTTGCTTGTTCTGATGCATTCACGCGCGTTACCCCCTCACCACATTGATATGGATTGATACGAACAACGTGTGCCCCCAGCATGGGCAGTCTACAACGAAGCTGCCTCAGGTCTTGGCAAAATACCGCTGCCATTGGGGCCATCTACCTTCATACTAAATAATGTAGCTAACCAGACGTTTTGCTGCTGAGTGTGAGATGCAATGACCGAAACCTCTTGCCACATTATTGTTGAAGGAAACCCCGCTGTCATCTATGCCAGCCGGAATGGGAAACCTGCCAAAGTTGTTAGAACCCTCGGCTCGTTTCTAGAAAAATTCTGGCAGGAACGAGATGCGTCTGGCGAACATACCGATACGCCAGAATGCCTCGTTGCCCAAATTATCGTCAGATTTGGGTTTGAAATCTGTGAAGATGATTACTCTAATCTACGGGTTGGGCTAAAATATTCGCCCAATGTGGACTATCTCTATTTCATCGGCAGCGATCGCACGCTTAAACTTTACAGTCCCACCGATGCCTACCGTGCTACACCTAACCTTGGGGTAGGGGCTTGTCAAGAGATGGCGATCGAACCGTCGTTGTCCTAGGCGTGACGAGCTAACGGGGGCGATCGCTCTTAGCGGTGCTGGTCAAACCAAGATGCCCCCAAGGGCAACCTGTGGTTGACTCTTAGGGGCAAAGCGGTCTTCCATGCCTCTGCCACCGTCCTGCAGGGCCCATATATTTTAGAGAGCTACACCTTCAGGATCTACATCCTGGAAATATAGTTCATCAAGTCGTTATCGCGATTCAGCCAACCATTGAGGAACACGCTTTGGCTGGGGTTTTGCCGTACCCGCAGGTAGCGATAGTCAATGCGGTTTTGCACATAGCGTCGAGCGGTGGTCACCGTATTGGAGCGCTCAAGGGCACTGCGGGTAATGGGGCCAAAACCACCATCTGCAGGCACCCCTAGGGTCTCCTGCAAAAAGAGCGTAGACCCACCCACACCAAAATTGACCGCCGTGTCAAAATGCACAATGGCCAAAGGGCGCACCATCAACTGACTGTTGGAGGGCGTCCAATACATGCTGCGATAAATATCTTCCACCTCAGCCTGGGTGATCAACCGCACACTCTGGGTTGGCAAACCCTTGCGGCGGCGATACTCGTTGTAGGTCGCCGTTGTCACCCCTTTATTGGTTGCACCACCAATATCCGCCGGGTGATCGACAAAGCCACCTTCCCAGCGCAGGGAAAATTGCAAGGCCTCATTAAAGTGGTTCCCTGTCGGCGGCGGGGCAGGCGGCGGCGGAGCTGGCGGCGGCGGGGCAGGCGGCGGCGGGGCAGGCGGCGGGGGAGCCGGAGGTGGGGCAGGCTGCATCCCGGTTGAATTGATAATAAACCGGGCAACCCGAGGCGATAACTCGTTGGGACGAAACCCAAAGTAGTCGGTAAACTCCCGATAGGCTGCTTCGGTACGCGGCCCCCATAGTCCATCGGATGGGCCCACGGGAAAGCCCATTAAGTTCAACGCACTCTGAAGGGAGCGAACCAGAGCCGTATTACTTCTCAGTTGAGTGATGGTATAGGTGACTTGCCCACTGGCGATCGCTTGCAGATCCATGATGGCCGGGTAGTTGGGTAAAAGGCTTATACAGTTCTACCACCAGACGGTTACACTGTTGGCCATCTGGGCAGAAAAGCACACATCAATTCAGGTTAGGTGGTGTATTCAGCATTGATTTTGACGTAGTCATAGCTGAGGTCACATCCCCAAGCAACGCCATGCCCCGCACCGGTTCCCACTCCCACGTTGATATGAACCGTATTGGCATCAGGGTCAGAGCTTTCCGCTGCTGCCGTCAAATAGGCGCTGGCGGCAGGCCGGTCGAAGGGCAGCGGTTGCCCATAGTCTAGCAGTAGGGTATCACCGAGGCTAATGCGCAGGTCGTCTTGGTTGAAGGACACACCGGCACGACCAGCGGCGGCGGCAATCCGTCCCCAGTTGGGATCTCGGCCAAAAATGGCTGATTTCACCAACGAGGAACCGGCAATGGTGCGGGCAATTTTGCGCGCCGCTTCATCGCTACTGGCCCCACTCACCGTCACTTCCACCAGGCAGGTCGCCCCTTCGCCATCGCGAACGATCGCCTTCGCCAGGGTCATACAAACCTCTGTCAACATGGCTTCCAAGGTTTCCGCCTCTGCATTCATGGCGGTAATGGCTGGCGTGCGCGATTGACCATTGGCTAGGGCAATCACGCAATCATTGGTGCTCGTATCGCCATCCACCGTAATTTGGTTAAAGCTTTTATCCACCGCCCGCCCCAGCATCTCTTGCCAGATGTGGGGGGAGACCGTGGCATCACAGGTGATGAAGCTGAGCATGGTGGCCATGTTGGGGTGGATCATGCCCGAGCCCTTGGCAATGCCGCCCATGCGCACGGGGCGATCGCCCACCTGGGTTTCTAACGCGCAAACCTTGGGCACCAGATCGGTGGTCATAATCGCCAAGGCAGCTTGGTCGGAGCCGGTTTCAGAAAGCTGGGCAGCCACCTTCGGCACCCCCGCCTGCAACTGCTCCATTTTGATGCGTTGCCCAATCACCCCGGTGGAGGCCAGCAGCACCGCATCAGCCTCACAGCCCAAGGCTTGGGCCACCGCTTGGGCACTGGCGATCGCATCGTCCCAGCCCTGGCTACCGGTGCCCGCATTGGCCTGCCCCGAGTTGCACAAAATTGCCCGCGCTGCCGCCTTAGCCTCTAAGCGTTGGCGACAATAGTCTACACAGGCTGCTCGCACATAGCTTGTGGTAAACACTCCAGCAGCGATCGCCTCCACATCTGACACAATCAGCGCCAGATCGGGTAATCCAGAAGGCTTCATACCAGCAACAATCCCTGATGCACGATACCCCTTCGGAGCCGTGACTCCCCCTGAAATTACCTGCCATGCTGCCATAGGTTCTCCTTCCCCTTGATGCAAGCCCACGTTTCCATCAGTCATCGTTTAGGACAGGATGGGCCATACCTGAGCCAAGCCTGGTAGGCCGTGGATTCGGCGGCTGCGATCGCCCACCGTTCTCCTCCATGCCCATCACCATCCTGTCCATTGAGAATACTGTGAATTGGGAATATGTGGCCCTACTTTTCGATTTTGACCGACAGAATTTTATCACCTTGGCGAATGGCGTTCACCACATCCATATCCTGGGTTTGGCCAAACACAGTATGCACACCATCCAAATGGGGCTGGGGCGAATGGCAGATGAAGAACTGGCTGCCGCCCGTGTCGCGCCCACGGTGGGCCATGGACAGAGAACCGGCTAGGTGCTTATTGGAGTTAATTTCGCACTTAATTTCGTAGCCTGGACCACCGGTACCCGTGCCCTTGGGACAGCCGCCCTGAATCATAAAGTCAGGAATGACGCGGTGGAACGCCAGACCGTCGTAGAATCCGTCCTCCGACAGCTTGACGAAATTCTCCACGGTATTGGGCGCATCTGCATCAAAAAACTCAATCGTAATGGTGCCCTTAGCCGTTTCCATAATGGCGCGAGTCATACAATCATCCTCAAGTTACTTAGAATTCAAACGTGACATAGTCCCCACGTACATCAACGATGATCCGTGGGGAGTTCTCGATTTCCATGGGTGAAGCACAGCCCTGGAACAGGTGTGGGCTCGATTGATCAACCTAGGAGCGATCGCTACCGCATAGCTCCCATGGTCGTTTTCCAAGCCAGCTCTCGGCAGAGAATTTCCAGCGCCCGCTGATCGCGGCCAAGAAATAAACCACTCTCCACCAAGTCCGTCAGCACCTGCTGGGTGAGTTCTGCGGCAAAGGTGCCGCCACAGTGCAACAGATGGCTGTAGTAGCAAAACTGAGACTGCTGCTGGGGATTGCGATGAAAGTGATGGATTTCATCTTGACTCATACAAGAAACCAGCGTATTCACCGGCACCACCACCCGAGGAATGCCATGGACGCCATAGGTGCGATCGCCCTCTCGAATTAAGGTACCAATCAGCACGGTACCCAAGACAGTACGGGTTTCCTCAATCAGATCGGGGCTGAAGAGCGGATCGGGCTCACTCGACAGCCGCGGGCCGTTATTCAAAAACTGTGGGTTAATCAACTGGCTGTTGTAGACCAGCCCCACGGCCCAATGTCGCCCTTCCTTTTCCTCTAGTTTGACAAACGAGCCAAAACCAAAGGCATCAGCGGAGGGCGGATGATCCACCGCGTAGGCATCATCAAGCTGAACAATATAGTCGCAATGAGAATTGGACTTGACGACCTTTCCCAATCGCATACAATCACCGCATTCTATAACCGACTATCAACCGACTGTTGACCACCCACGGGGGAGCGATCGCCTTCAATGCCCAATTCTAGCGCAGGGGTCGGACAGGTGAACTCGGTTTGCGGTGCATCCCATCCTATTCCCATAAAGAATGCCTCCGCGCCCACCCACCATCGACCAAACGGCCCAAGTTGGGTTCAGCCCAGAGGACACTCAAGAGATTCTGCCAAGATGAGCTGAAGGATCCGCACAGAAGGCGTATCACCCACACCAACCTTGACCAAGGTCACCCTTCATCCCGCCCTACCTAGGACATGGCTTGAATGATGTAGTCAAAATAAGGAGCTGCTTCAGACGCATCTTCTGCACTCAGCAGCGCTAGAGACGCATTCTTCAGACAGCGAACGGCTTCAACCATGCCGGGAACCGGAACTCCTAGGGAGTTGTACATTTCCCGAACACCAATCAAGCCAATGCTTTCAATTGGTTCTTTGGATCCACACAAGACTCCATAGGTAATCAGGCGCAGATACCAGCCATAGTCTCGGAGGCAAAGGGCCCGCTGTCTCTGCCCATAGGCGTTGCCGCCAGGAGCGATAAAGTCAGGGCGTTTGCGCCAGAGCTGCTTGCTGGATTCTTCTACAATTTTTCTCTCATTTTCAGACAAGGTCGTGACGATACGAATTCGTTGCTCACCCGTCTGAAAGAAGCTGCGCATGGTGCTCAGTTCGCCACTGCTGGGGTAGCGAAGTTCATCATCGGCATTGAGAATGACTTGGCTAACTACACTCATAGTTATCGTAGGAATTTTGTTGAAATGACTAGATTATCAGTAGTCTAGCGATTATGAGAGCCAGAAGAAAGGAACATCCGCATCAGGCGATCGCTAGGGTATCAGTCCCTATCGTCTCACTAGTCGAGTATTTTGCCAAAGTTCTAACGAAGACTAGCTTGAAAAGTCTGGAGAGCAGGCGATCGCTGTCTATCGACCAACCTGCTCTAGGCTTGATATCCCTTGGGTTTCACGCTAAGGATCGCGATCGGGACAGCGATCGCTTCTGTCTAGAAATATTGCGAAACATTGCGAATCTCTCACGAAAGCGATCGCTACGATGCCCTAACCTTCCTTGGGCACAAAGGTGAGAGCGGCCGAGTTCATGCAGTAGCGCTGCCCGGTGGGGGCTGGGCCATCGTCAAACACGTGCCCCAAGTGGGCTCCACAGGACGCACAGACCACTTCCGTGCGCACCATGAAAAAGCTGCGATCGCTTTCTAGACCCACATGCTCGTCTTGCAGGGGAGCCCAAAAGCTGGGCCAGCCGGTGCCAGAGTCAAACTTCGTCTCGGAGCTAAACAGCTCAGTGCCACAGCAGACACACTGGTAAATTCCAGGTTGTTTGTTGTCGTGGTAAGCTCCGGAGAAGGCCTGCTCAGTACCTTTTTTGCGGGTGACCTTAAATTGTTCTGGGGTCAGCAGTTGCTTCCACTCATTGTCGGTTTTCTGAACTTTCTGAATCATCATGCGTTCTCCTATAGGTGGCAGGATTAGGTGACAGGATCGTCCGTCATGGCCTGCGTTGAACTTGTTCTACTTGAATTGTTACAAATTTTGAACCCCAGAGGCGAGTCATCGCTCTGCCGACAGCGATCGCCTGTCCTGTTTTGCCACGTTGTATGCCCGATTTTATGAAATACCCTCAGCAGGCAGATGCTCGCACCCTAGCATTTCTAGCCCTCAAAGCTATCCAAAACGGTGGGTTTGCCAATGTGATTGTGGATGATGTACTCACCCAGTCACCCCTGCCCGATCGCGATCGCCGCCTGGTGGCGGAATTGGTCTACGGCAGCGTCCGTCGCCAGCGCACCCTCGATACCTTGATCGACCAACTGGCCAGCAAACCCGCCAGCGACCAACCGCCCGATCTGCGGCTAGTTCTCCACCTCGGGCTCTATCAACTGCGGTATCTCACCCACATTCCAGCCTCAGCAGCGGTGAACACTACGGTGGATCTGGCCAAACAGCAGCGGCTAGGCGGCCTATCGGGCTTTGTCAACGGTCTGCTGCGTCGCTATACCCGCTTGGCAGAAACCGGTCTGGATCCCCTGCAGCTCCCCGAGGAGGCGATCGCCCGTCTGGGTGTACAGCACAGCTATCCCGATTGGATCGTGCAAGTCTATGGTGATCAGCTCGGGCTAGCGGCCGCCGAAACGCTGTGTGATTGGCTTAACCAGCCGCCTAGCCTAGATCTACGGGTGAACCGCCTGCGGGCCTCCGTGGACATCGTCCTCAAAGAATTTCAGCAAGCTGGCCTCGAAGCCGAGCCTGTCCCCCATCTTCCCGATGGCATTCGCCTGCGTGGCGGTGCGGTGCGATCGCTGCCGGGATTTCAAGAGGGGCTCTGGACGGTGCAAGACAGCAGCGCCCAGTTGGTGAGCCATTGTTTAGATCCCCAGCCAGGGGACGTGGTGATCGATGCCTGCGCGGCTCCCGGCGGAAAAACCACCCATATTGCAGAACTGATGGGCGATCGCGGTACCGTGTGGGGGTGCGATCGCTATGCTAGTCGCCTCAAGCGGATTGACCAAACCGCCCAGCGCCTAGGCCTCACGTCAATTCAAACCTGCTTGGGGGACAGCACTCAGATGGAGCAGTTTATCGACCAGGGCGATCGCGTGCTGGTGGATGCCCCCTGTTCTGGTCTAGGTACCCTCCACCGCCATGCCGATGCCCGCTGGCGACAAACGCCTGAAAGCGTTGAGGCGCTGGTGATCCTACAACAACAGTTGCTCACTCAAGCAGCTACCTGGGTGAAGCCTGGCGGTTGCCTGGTGTATTCCACCTGTACCCTGCATCCAGCAGAAAACCAAGGTGTCGTCCAGCAGTTTCTCACCAACCATCCCCATTGGCAGCTTCAGCCGTTATCATCGATGGCGATCGCCACTCCCTATGACTCCCCAGAGGGATGGCTCACGGTTTGGCCCCATCACCATCACATGGATGGTTTTTTTATCGCCAAACTGCTGCGATCGCCCGAGTCATTACCCGGTGAACTGCAGGCCCAGGGTCAAGACTGATCCGACGAACTCGAATCGATTTCATTACTTACCTTCGGAACAATGTCAGGACGTTCCGCATCTTCCCAACCGGGCGGACGCTTGGAGTTGTACCAGGCAATGGAGCCAATGGCAACCGCCGCAATAAATCCCACAACGTATACCGCTGTAAAGGCAACCGGAAACTGAGAAGCTGTCGCGGTTGCATCCATCAATACAATCATGGTGTATACCAGTCCTTAATGAGTCAGCCCTACTATCCTAGGAGAAGCCCCCGAGTGAGTCATCTCCCCTTAGTTCTATTCTTTAGTATCCCAGATTCACGCCGAGGGCGATCGCTATTGTAGGGGAGTCGACTCTAACCCAGGCTCCACAGGAACTGGCGATGACGACGATTCTGGTGAAGGTGGCGGCAGATCGAGCGGTGGCAATTCTGGCGGCACATCAACCACAGGCGGTTCAGCAGGAGGCGCAGGCTCACTGAAGCTGTCTTGGGGAGCGGGTTCCCGCGCAGATTCTGGCGGCGGACTATAGTCCTGCCCCGCAGACTCTTCATATCTGGGTGCCTCAGGCTCTGGAGACTGACCTCCAGAGGAAGCCGGCGGACTAGGACTAGAGGATGCTGATGGAGTTTGCGTTTGACCACGAACAGGCTGGGCTTGAACCGTGGGTGTTCGTCCCTCAAGAGGGGGCAACTCAGGAAAGGACTCCACCGGCAGGTCGTCCACAATGCGACTCATGAAATCCTGCCAGGTGAGGGCAGCGGTAGAGCTAGACCCCCAAGTGCGGGTGCTGTCATCATTTCCTAACCAAACCCCCGTGACCAACTGAGGAATGTAGCCAACAAACCACAGATCCCGATAATTTTCCGACGTCCCTGTCTTTCCTGCCACAGGACGCCCTGGGAGAGCAGCGTTCACGCCCGTACCATTTTGCACCACCCCCTGCAGCATCCAGGTGACAATCGCGGCGGTATCTTCGCCAATCGCCCGCTCTGGCGCTACCTCTGCTTCATAGATCACCGTACCGTACCGGTTGGTAACGCGCACAATACCGTGGGGAGTAGCATGGAGCCCTTTAGCCGCTAAGGTGCCATAGGCACTGGTCATTTCTAACAGGTTCACCTCTGACGCACCAAGGGCCATGGAGTAGGTTGGCATCAAGGCTGATTGAATGCCCATTTTGGTCGCCACTTCCACCACCGGAGAAAACCCAACATCGATCAGGGCCTTCACGGCCACGACGTTGATCGACGAAATCAGGGCATCACGAATGCTAATTGTTCCTCGAAAACTTCGGCCATAGTTTTGGGGTTCGTAACCATCGACCTTAAACGGCGCATCTTCGTAGGTTTTGTACGGAGATATGCCACTAGCGATCGCCGTCGCATAGACAAAGGTTTTGAAGGTTGATCCAGGCTGACGCTGGGCTTGGGTGACCCGGTTAAACTGACTATCGTCAAAATCGGTACCGCCCACCATGGCCTTAATTTCACCCGTGCGTGGATCGAGGCTCACCAGCGCTGCCTGTTCAAAGGCTTCATAGGTGCCATAGTTTGCAATGGCATTCTCGATGGTTTCTTCCGCAATCCGCTGCCACTCTAAATTCAGGGTGGTTTCTACCACCAGCCCCCCTAGCTCAAGTTGGTCTTGGGAAATGAGCTCTGGCAGTTGTTGCTGAATGTAGATGGTGAAATAGGGAATCTCACTGTTGAAATATTTGGGGGTACTGGGGTTGAGGGACAGGGGTTCATCCAGCGCTGCATCCCGCTCTGCCGGAGTAATGAACTCTGCTTCAACCATACGATTGAGCACCACATCTCGCCGCTGCAGGGCCAAATCAGGATTGACCAACGGCGAGTAGTCGGTGGGAGCGGGAGGCAACCCAGCGATCAGCGCTGCTTCAGATAGGGTCAGATCCTCCACAGGCTTACTGAAATAAACCCAGGCTGCATCTGCCACACCATAGGCTCCAGACCCAAGATAGACCAGGTTGAGATATTGCCCTAAGATGCTGTCCTTCGGCAGCTCCTGCTCCATTTTTTGAGCTAGAAGAGCTTCCCGCAGCTTACGTTCATAGGTACGGTCTTGGTCGAGAAACACAATGCGAGCAAGCTGTTGGGTGATGGTGCTAGCCCCTTCTACCACTTCTCCCACCCGAATATTCGTGCGCGCTGCCCGCACAATCGCCCAGTAGTCTACACCGTCGTGCTCGTAAAAGTTTTTGTCTTCGGAGGCAATAAACGCATTGATCAGCCTATCCGGCATGGCGTCAAAGGCTACCTTTTCGCGGGTTGCAGGGCCAATGGTATGCAAGATCGTGCCGTCATCGGCCTTAATGGTCAGCGTGCCATCCCGAGCATAGGTGAGCACATCAGCGGCATTGGGCAGGTCTCGACGCACAGACTCCAGCATGCGCACCGTTGTGAAGTAGCCACTGCCGACAACGCCGACCACGACACCTAGGCCCGCACAAAACCAGTAACGTCTATCAAGACGCCTGAAATGAGGAAGGGGGGGGCGGCGACGCGATCGCTTCCCTCGGACAGGATTTGATGCAGGATTTGATGCCGTATCAGACACTTGGACATCCGCTAGGTCGGCGGGCGATCGCTCAGCGCGGGCCGACCACAGCGATCCAAACCAGGAGAGTTTGGGGGTATTAGGACGATTCATACCAACCACCTGCGACTGTTTGGTCTGTTTATCACGACTGGGATGCCCCTTCAGCCTCAATTGAAACGTCTTTAGCGTTGTAAGGAAGTTTGTCACTAGAAATTCCTGCAGGTCTCACGGTTTATGGAGTATGGCTTTTCAGCCTTCCAACAAACTCAAGCGACTGAATCACTTAATTTCAAGCAAGGTGCAATCTAGAAGCATAGCCACATCCTAGGTTCCACAAGCATTCCTGATGTCACAATCGCTTCTAGCCTAGCTCACTCAGGTGCCCAGCCTACTGAATAGAGCAGCTGAAAACTTCAGTATCAGGAAAAATGCGGTTGTATATAGCTGTAGCCTAGCCCACGGCATTGACCTCACGGTATTGATCTAGACCATTAACTGAGAATGGATTGAAAATTTAGCGAATTATGAACCTGGTTTTCAAAGTCTTAACACTATGAGGTATTAGTGTATCTTGTCTAGTCCCCCGCAGAAAGATCTCATGGCTCAACGGCTGGTATCAGCCCGAGGGTCGTCCGTTTGGCTAGGATGGGAGCATTGACCGATGGGTTGCTGGTTTCAGACACCCTAGCCCGGTGCAAGCATGGAGATGCGATCGCTTCTATCTCCCTGATGTTGTCAAGATGTTTTGACACTCCCCGCTCTCAAGAGACAGGGATTCTTAAGACCACCATGTGACGCTAATTGGATCTATGAGTGCATCAGAATCAAGCAAAAAAAATGGAGCTATTCAAACCGGTGGACTAGGGGGACTGGTTGCCGGTTTTACCTATCCCCTAAGGGCGATCGCCTTCCTACAGAAGACCCCCAGCCTAGCCTGGTATGTTTTAATTCCCATCATCATCAATATCATCGTTGGCGGCACCTTCTACACCTGGGCTCTCTCAGCGGGCTTCAACGGCATTGATGGGCTGATGGCCGGGCTACCGGACTGGGCCAGATTTCTGGAGCTGCTGCTCCGGGGCTTACTGGCTATTATTTTGTTGATTGCCACGGGATTACTGCTGCTGCAATTTGGCGGCATTCTAGGTTCGCCCCTCTACGGCAAGCTGTCGGAGGAGCTGGAAATTCTGCGCACGGGCCATAAAGCCGAGGACGTCCCCGGCATTGGCAGCATTGTGCGGGATATTTGGCGCGCCATTTTGTTTGAAGTGAAAAAGCTGGTGCTGGTGATCGGGTT
>RECH01000159.1 GCA_007694125.1 Leptolyngbya sp. DLM2.Bin15 | reverse complement strand
CTTGCCGCAAAACCTCTATCGCCCGTCGCAGGGTGTGACGGTTTACCCCAAATCGTTCGCTGAGCTCGGTTTCCGTCGGTAAACGATCGCCGACTTTAAACACAGATTCTTGAATGTTGCGACGCAGTTGACCGGCAATTTGCAAATACAGAGGCAGGTCTTCTTGATGCATGTTGATTAGGTGGTGCTCAGACAAAAGCAGTAAGTGAAGTATAGTCGCCTCCCAACGACAGGGGATCACAGGACTCCTTTAGAGCGATCAACCCCCAGCAGATCTAGCCCGATACTCTAACTCAACGGAATAGGGATTGCATTCTATGGGAACATGTCCCATAATTTGTCTAGACATCTATACAAATTTAAGTTGCCGTTAATCTTTGGTTAAGTGATGGTAGACACAGCCCAAGCGCAGTCAAGATCGAGCTGGATCTCGGCCCTGGCCAAGGCACCTCTAGCGCTTCTGGAGGAGCGGGTCGCCACATTAGGGGCTCTGCCCGAGTATCGCTTTTTGCGATCGCCCGAAATTGGTTTGGCCATGGTGCGTGGCCGCACGGAAGGGGCGGGTCAGCCCTTCAACCTGGGGGAAATGACCCTAACTCGCTGTGTTATTCAGTTGTCACTGGCAGTCAAGGATCAGAACGGAGACGGCTCTGTCTCAGGCTTTGGCTATGTGGCGGGGCGATCGCAACGCCATGCGGAACTCGCCGCCGTCTGCGACGCTCTGCTACAACATTCAGACTGGCAATCTAAGGTTCAAGCCCAGGTGATTGAGCCGCTCCAGGGTGCTGCCGACGCCCAGCGGGCGGCGGAAACAGCTGAGGTAGACTCTACCCGCGTCAATTTCTTTACCATGCTGCGAGGAGAAGCTTGAAGCGGAACTGCACCCGACCCGACAACATCCAAATTCCAAAGTTTCCTCCAGATTTCCTTCCCCATGCTCACGACCCAACTCCCTGGCTTTAAAGATCCTGTCCATGGTGCTCAGCAGACCTTTCGAGCGCTGCTAGACGCCCTGGCGCGACCGGGCATTCTCCAGACAACTGCATCTCTGACACCGCCAGAGGGGCTAAAGCCTAGCTGCGCTGCGGCTTGCCTGACGCTGCTCGATTTAGAGACGACGGTATGGCTACAGCCCGGCATTTCAGAATCAGTGCGGTCTTGGCTGCTGTTTCACACCGGGTGCCGGTTCACGACTGAGCCTCAAACTGCTGACTTTGCCGTAATTAATGATGTTGAGACAATGCCCAGGCTGGATGAATTTAACTGGGGTACAGCAGAGTATCCAGAGGCCTCGACATCTCTGCTGATTCAGCTGCCAGCGCTACAGGGCACGGGGTCTGCCGTTCTACAAGGCCCAGGAATTTTAGACACCATCACCATCCCAGCGCCTCTGCATACTGACTTTTGGCGGCAGTGGCAGGAGATGACAGCAAACTATCCCCTCGGACTTGACGCTTGGTGCTTTGCAGAGCAACAGGTTTTAGGCTTACCGCGTACGGCTCATATCGCTGGCAGGTAGAAGGGGTGGCGATGAATCTGTCGATCGGTCTCAAGCGGCAGAATGCCCACGCTTTCTATGAATCATTGGGGTTTCAGAAGCACGGCTACAGTTTTTGGGTCGAGTTGTAGATCAATTGATAGGTTAAATTGCGGAGAGTTTTATGCCCTACGTTGCTGTTAAAGGTGGAGAACAGGCCATTCAAAACGCCGAGGCCTTGCTTAAGGCCAAACGGCGCGGCGAATCGGCGGTGCCAGAGTTATCTCTAGAGCAAATCAAGCAGCAGATGCAGCTGGCCGTCAATCGGGTTATGGCTGAGGGCAGCCTGTACGACCCAGATTTGGCTGCTCTGGCCATCAAGCAATCTTGGGGGGACTTAGTTGAGGCGGCCTTCTTACTCCGCGCCTATCGGACAACCCTACCCCGGCTCTACTACAGCGAACCGGTCGAGACTGATCGCATGCACATTCAGCGGCGCATTTCGGCCATCTTTAAAGACGCCCCCGGTGGCCAAAAGCTTGGCCCCACCTTTGATTACATCCATCGGCTGCTCGACTTTAAGCTGGCTGCCGAAAACAACCAGTTTTCTGCCCCCACCACTGAAGTCGGGGCTGCGATCGCATCCACGACCGCAGCCACACCCCGAGTCCTAAACACCCTGGCCCAAGAAGGTTTAATCGGCGCAACAAACTCAGAAGATCCTACCTATACTCAATCCGCTACTCACTCCCCCCAACTCCCCAACTCCCCAACTCCCCACCCCCCCTTCGACATCACCCGCGAATCTCTCTCTACCCCCACAAGTCGCGACGCTCGCCTGCAAAACCTGGCCCGCGCTGACGAAGGCTTCCTGCTGTCAATGGCTTACTCTACCCAGCGGGGCTATGGCAAAAATCATCCCTTTGCGGGGGAGATTCGGGTGGGTGAGGTGGAGGTCATGATCTGTCCCGAGGAACTGGGCTTTGAGGTGGCGATCGCAGGCATCACCGTCACCGAAGTGCAGATGGTGAACCAGTTCAAGGGCAGCAAGCAGATTCCGCCGCAGTTTACCCAGGGGTATGGCCTCACCTTTGGCTACAACGAGCGCAAGGCCATGGCCATGGCCCTAGTAGACCGAGCCTTGCAGGCTAAGGATTTAGGCGAGGCGATCGACGGGCCAGCCCAGAACGAAGACTTTGTCCTATTTCATTCCGACAACGTCGAAGCCCAGGGCTTTGTCCAGCACCTCAAGCTGCCCCACTACATTGATTTTCAGGCGGAGCTAAACCTGATCCGCCAGCTGCGGCACAATTACGACCAGGCCCAGGCAGAACAAAATGGCGTTGAGCAACCATCAACTAACACCCCAGATGCCCCGGCACCAAGCCTAGACCATCCTCCCTCTCTCAATGACGGGGCTTCAGCCCAGGACCTAAAAATTCATCATTCAAGCAAGCTCTAAGCTTCCCAAATAACTACTAACCATTCCCCATGACCCTTTCGCCCCATTCTCCTAGCTCCCCAGCGCCCCCTGAACCGGGCTTCAACTTCGCCTACCTAGACGAACAGACGAAGCGATCTATCCGTCGCGCCACCCTCAAGGCGGTGGCGATTCCAGGGCATCAGATTCCCTTTAGCTCTCGCGAAATGCCCATGTCCTACGGCTGGGGAACCGGTGGAATTCAGGTGACCGCCTCGATGATTGGTCAGACAGATACCCTGAAGGTGATCGATCAGGGTGCTGACGATACCACCAACGCCGTCAATATTCGTCGATTCTTTCGTAAGGTCTGCGGTATCAACACCACCGAACGCACCGAGGAGGCCACGCTGATTCAAACTCGCCACCGGATTCCTGAAACGCCGCTGCGGGAGGGGC
>RECH01000373.1 GCA_007694125.1 Leptolyngbya sp. DLM2.Bin15 | reverse complement strand
GATATTGGCTTCGGCTTCGCTCAGCCAGCCTAGTCTTTTGGATGGGTTTTGGCTTCGGCTTCGCTCAGCCAGCCTAGTCTTTGATTTGCCCAGCCAGCCAGCCTAGTACTCTGAGGCGTAAGTAAGCCGCCTATTTGCCGAGGTGGTAAACCTTGTGTGTCCTGGAATCCCTTTTCGTTTTTCTGTCTTCGTTCTTCTATCTTGCGGTACTAGTCTTTTGGATAATGTCGATCCTGGGCTGAGGGATGCATCCTCGTGCGAGCTATCGGCTATGGACGGACAAGGTTTGGAGGACGCGATAAATTTCGACCATCGCCAGGGTATCCAGCCGGCAGTAGTCCCGCAGCTCTTGCATTCGTTGAGCTTTGCTCCCCTCATCGGAGCAGCTTAGCATGGTGTCCCAAACCGCTTGGGCTTGGTCGCCGCGCTGCACCGCTAGGTCTTGATAGCTGAGATGGGGCACCAGCACCGGCAACACGTATTTAATTGAGGTGGAACCGCGAAATCCAGGGTGCTTGTAGTGATATTTAAAGATGTCTTCTAAATCCCAGAGGCGATCGCTGATGGACTCCAGCGATGCCGCTTGGTCAGGAAAATCTTGGGCTAGCCGGCGCAAAATACTGGCTTCAAAGGACTTGTGGTAGGCAACCACCGAACCTGCTGTGATATCGGACAGCAGGGCCGCGATCAGGGATGGGCGGGGATCGGAGCGATCGCCATGGAGATAGTCTCGATGCTCTAGAGATCCATCGGCGTGGAGAATGTGGCAACTGTATTGAAAGGGAAATGGGGCGTAGGGCTTTAAGGGGGCAAATCTGGGAATGGCAGGGTTGTGGGTCTCAAAGTCAAAAAAGTGGATGGGATAGTCTAGCTCTGCCAGGCTGGAGGCGATCGCGTCCTGGTCAATCGTCGGCTGCTGGGTCAGCACCCCGTCTACATAGGCACGCTGAAGAGGCGTGAGCGGATAGTTGGCAGGCAGATCGGCAATCGCCAGAATGTTGTCCGCAACCAGGGACTGTTTCTTCTTCCAGTCCAGCCGAGGGATCGTAAAGATCGACAGCTCCGGCACCGATTGCCAACAGTCTGTTTTGAACGGGCAGGGATTGGGCGCATCGCAATGTTTGCCGATGGTCAGGCTGGGTTCGGCGGACTCGCTGAGATACTGGTTGAACTGAGCCAGTTTGAGCGGGATCTCGGGAAGCAGCGCTTCAACATCGGTGGTGACATCAGCGATCGCAAACAGATCGGTCAAATCTGGGAAACAGCAGGTTTGGGTATTCAGATGCATCAGCTTGACGGTGGCAACCGATAGCCCCAGCCCTCTCAACACATAGGTCTGAATGGCAACATCCCAGATATGCTCATCCTTGGGTTTGCTAGAAGACTTAACCTCCACCAGCTCCCACCCCGCCGAGGTATGCCGAAGAATATCGCAGCGGACGAAGACGCCCTCAAACTCAAAAGCCGCTTCAAACAAACAGGTAGACCCAGAAGCGATCGCCCGTTGGGTGGCTGGAATCGCCTCGCTGGTCGATGCGCCAATCAGCACACCGTTGGGAAACTGCCGGCGGGCATAGCGGCCAACCTCCTGCCCCTGAGCAAGAAGGTGTTGTTGCGCCAAGGTCATAGGCTGGGAGGCAGACTGCTTCACCTCCCGCCAGAGACGCTTGGGGCACTGCAGCCCCGCCATCACCTGTGATTTGCTGATTGAACCCGTCATCGAGCCACCCCCACCTTAGCTGGTCAGCCTTAGGGTACCCAAGACCTGCCCACGTCTATGGAAAGCCGGATACCCTCAGCGCCGCTTCTTCTTGATCAACCCATAGGGGTAGCAATCAATCACAAAATTGCGCATGTAGCTCCCCTTAGAGTCCGACGCCATCAGTTGGGTATAGATACCCGGCGGCACCTGGTAATACTCGTAGGTTCTACCGGAGTTGAAAATCACCACCAGGGTTTGGCTAGGTTCGTCATAGCCAACGGCCTGAATCATGCTGGACTCAACGAGCTGTAGTTCCATGGCTCCATCCCCATGCCTCTGATGATTTCTAGACTACACCATGGGTTCGATGGTGTTGTGCGTCGGAAACCCTAGGGGTGATCAATGGGTAGGATGCATGAGCGGCAGCGTAATGCATCAAGGCCTGACGAAATGTGCGTTACGGCTTCGCCTAACAGCACACTACACCAGGTTTATCGCCAGATTGACTATTCCACCGTGACGCTCTTCGCCAAGTTTCGGGGCTGATCCACATCAAGACCGCGCCGCGCCGCAATGTGATAGGCCAAAAACTGGAGTGGAATCACCGTCAAGATCGGAGACAGCAGTTCTTCCACCGCTGGCACAGGCAAGATCGTGTCAAACACTTCTTGAGCTTCCTGATCATTCATCGGCGTCACGCCAATCAGCCGAGCATCCCGAGCTTTGGCCTCCTGGGCATTGGACAACACTTTCTCGTAGATATCCCCCGGCATGGCGATCGCCACCACCGGCACCTTGGCATCCAGCAGGGCGATGGGGCCATGCTTCATTTCACCAGCCGGGTAGCCCTCAGCATGGATATAGCTGATTTCCTTGAGTTTGAGCGCTCCCTCTAGGGCAATGGGGAAGTTGATGCCCCGTCCTAGGAAAATAAAGTCCTGAGTTTCGGCAAAATCATGGGCCAGTTCTTCAATGTAGCGCTCTTGGCTTTCGAGAATCAGCTCCATCTCCGACGGCAGTTGCCGTAACCCCGTGGCGATCGCTTCTAGACGCTCTAGGGAGACGGTGCGACGGCGATAGGCTAAATCCAGCGCCAGCATGTAAAAGGCAACCAGTTGAGCGGTGAAGGTTTTGGTTGCCGCTACGCCAATTTCAATACCGGCGCGGGTGTCTAGCACATAGTTGGCCAGGGTGGCTAAGGTGCTATCGGTACGGTTGGTGATCCCCAGAATGGGAGGGCGATCGCTGGGATTGAGGGCTTGTCGCCGCTTCAGCTCCATATCTAAAGCAGAGAGGGTGTCAGCGGTTTCGCCCGACTGGGTAACGCCAATCGTCAAGGTGTGGGCGGTAATCGGCGGCGGCGCATAGCGAAATTCCGACGCGTAATACACCTGGGTGGGAATGCCCGCCAACTGCTCCAGCAGGTATTTGCCCACCAAGCTGGCGTGCCAACTGGTGCCGCAAGCCACAATCTGAATCGCATTGAGATGGTCATACAGCGAATCATCTAGGCCGAGCTGCACCGGAGAGCGATCGCCCTGGTCGGCTGTCCAGTCTGGGGTGAGATAGGCATCTAGGCTAGAACGCACCACGCCCGGCTGCTCATAGATCTCCTTGAGCATGAAGTGCTTGAACCCCTGCTTCTCCACCATGATCGGGTTCCAGTTGAGGG
>RECH01000175.1 GCA_007694125.1 Leptolyngbya sp. DLM2.Bin15 | reverse complement strand
CAGATTCCATCCAGCCGAGGATGCTCCGCCGTCCACCGCCGGCTGTGAGGGCTAGGTCGGGTTCCTCCTCAAAGGTGTTGCAGTTCAGCCAAAACCATTTCTCTGGAAATGCACCGCCCCAATTTTTTTCGGCATAGGCGGGGGCATTTTGGAAAGAGTAGCGATCGCCCTGCCAGTCAATCCAGCCGCTGGCCAGACCATGGGCCATGAGGATCTGCCAACCGGGTTCAAAAATTTGCAATTGGGAGAGCCAGCCGGCTGTGGATTGCTGGGGTTGATCCACATTGCCCCAGCCGTAGATGGGCTGAATCTGGTAGTTCCAGGTGCAGGTGCCCATGACTGGATCGCTGAGCTTGCCTTGGTGCTCCGTGGCGGTGCCTTGGTAGCCTTCTTGGATGGTGCGATGGAAGTGATCGGGGTCTAGGGGCTCTGGGCGGGATGGATGATCGGGATGCGATCGCCAATGACCTAACCCGAGGGCATGGGGCCAGGCCCAAAATTGGGAAACATCGGGGAAGGTGCGGCAGAGGTAGCCATCGTTGGGGCCGAGCACCTGGGCGACGCCGCCGCTATGGAGTTGACCGCCTGCGGGATCTTCGATGGAATACATAAACGCGAAGGTTTGCTGCGCCTCCGGCAGGGTGACGCGGTAGTACCAACCTTCAAAAAAACGGCGATCGCTGCCATCCCAATGGTAACCACTGTGAGGAGTGGCTAAAGAATGGGGAAAATAGAGGAAAGACCTTACCATAATCTTGACGGGGTGCCGGTGGGACAACGGGAGGGCAATTCCCTCTCTTTATGGTGCCACGGTTCATCGATGGATGCTCTTTGCGAGCTGATGGTTTGGCTGCCTGTCCCTTGCCTGTTCCTTCTCAACGGCGATCGCCGCTCCGGTCTACACTATGAGCTATTGCCTCAACCCCCTATGTCTATCGCCGCAAAATTTGGCGGAAGCGCAGTTCTGCCAAAGCTGCGGTATGCGCCTGCAGGTGAACAATCGCTATCGGGCGATTCGTCCCTTGGGGCATGGGGGATTTGGCAAAACCTACCTAGCGGTGGATGAACATATTCCATCCCGACCGCCCTGTGTGATCAAGCAATTTTTTCCGGGCAACCTATCGGGCGATCGCTTAGACAAGGCCACCCACCTGTTCCACGAAGAAGCCAACCGCCTGGATCACCTATCGCCCCATCCCCAAATTCCCCATCTCCTGGCCCACTTTTCAGAAGATCGCTATCACTACCTGGTGCAGTCCTTTGTGGATGGCCAAACCCTAGAGCAAGAGGTCGCCCAGTCGGGGCCGTTCACCGAGGCGCAAATTCGGCATGTGTTGGGTGATTTATTGCCTGTGCTGGCTTTCATCCATCAGGCCCAGGTGATCCACCGCGATATCAAGCCCGCCAATATCATCCGACGGCGATCGGATCGTCAGTTGGTGTTGGTGGATTTTGGGGCGGCCAAGCTCACCAGCGCCGCCGCTCTACAGCAAACCGGGACGGTGATTGGCAGTGCGGGCTATGCCGCGCCGGAGCAAACGGGCGGCAAGGCGGTGTTCGCTAGCGATCTCTATAGTCTAGGGGTCACCTGTATTCATTTGCTGACCGATGTACCTCCCTTTGATCTCTATTCCTTCACCGAGGGAACTTGGATCTGGCGCGACTATCTGCGCAGTCCTATCCATAGTGAGCTAGGCCTGTTGCTGGATCGTATGCTGCAGCCTGCTATCAGTCAGCGCTATCAGTCTGCCCAGGAAGCGATCGCTGCCCTGCGCTATGTGAATACGCTGCCGGATATGGGGGAAGACGCTGTCCTCGGCCCCAAACTGCCGCCGCCGCCACCGCCGCCCTCTCGCTATTCCACCACCCAACTGCCCGACATCCAGCCGACAACGCCCCTGGCTTGGCGTTGTGTCTATACCTTGGAGGGTCATGCCAACTCCGTGGCCGCGATCGCCACCAGTCCCAATGGCAAGCTCTTCGCCAGCGGTAGTTTTGACCGCACCATTAAGCTTTGGCATTTGGGTACCGGTGCCTTGGTGAGCACCTTTGAAGGGCATCTCTCGCCGGTGCTGTCGGTGGTATTTAGCCTAGATGGCCGCTCCTTGATTAGCGGTAGTGTAGACGACTCCATTCGCCTCTGGGACGTGGCTACGGGGCAGCAGTCGTCTACCCTCACGGATACAGCGGCCTCGGTGATGGCGCTGTCGGTGGAAATCAGTCCCGATGGTCAAGCCTTGGTGAGCGGCAGTGATGACCATACGGTGAAAATCTGGCATTTGCAAACCGGGCGGCTCCTGCGCAGTATTCGCCATCCCCGAGCGGTGTCGGCGGTGGACATTAGCCCCGATGGCAAGATTCTGGTGAGTGGCAGTAATGACAATATCATCTGGCTGTGGAATTTCAGTACGGGTGAACTGATGCACAAACTCACGGATCACCAACGGGATATTAATTCCCTGGCGATTAGCCCCGATAGCAAGATGTTGGCTAGCGGCAGCAGCGACAATACCATTAAGCTTTGGGATCTGCGCAAGGGGCGGCTGTGGCGAACGCTCACCGGGCATCTAGACTGGGTGCGGGTGGTGTGCATTAGTCCTGATGGCCGCACCCTAGCCAGCGGCGGCGATGACTGCACCATTAAGCTTTGGGATCTCAAAACCGGGCGGCTGCGCCATACCTTGGCGAGCTATTGTCATGGGCATCATAAGGGTGTCAATGCCCTAGCCTTTAGCCGCGATAATCGTACCTTGATCAGCGGTAGTGGCGATCGCACCATCAAAATCTGGCGCTATCAGTAGGCGATTTCATCAACTGATCTGAATTCCCTAGTTTCGCGGTTGTAGTCTTGAGGAGATATCGATATTGTGAGTCCGTTGAGATCCTGCCTATCATGACCATTGAAGCGTTTTACGTCCAGCTTACAGACTTGCGCATTCCCATCGCCGTGCTGGTGTTTGCGGCCCCCTGGATCACCTATTTGCTCTGCGTGGCTATTCCAGGTAAGTTAGAAGAACCCCTGCTCCTCAGTATCAATCTAGGGCTGGCGATCGCTGGCTTTTTATTGTTGATTGGCTATTTATCCTACGCTGTCAATATAGGTGGCTGGCGGCTGGTGGTGACGACAGCGGATCTGCTGCTCCTAGTCTTACCGCTCTACCACATGCTAGTATCCCTGTGGCTATCGCGGCGACGCTTGCCCCTGCACCTCATCCCGGCTTTTCGTACCTTCCAGGGGTTGATCATGATGGCAGCCGCCTTTTTGTTCTTATCCTGGCTAGGCGCAAGGGTACGAATTATCTTTTTCTCCTTTGTGCCATTTTCCACCTTCCTGGTTTTGCTGGCTATTGTACTTGGCATTGGCTATGCTGGATATCGCAAAATTACCGACTGACCCGGAGGGCGCTGATCTGGTAGGTGCTAAGCAAGATCTATGACCACTGCAGCCTATTGGTATGGCGATCCCTATCTTGACTCGGCAGAGCCGCCCGATTGGCCCTGCTCCATTGATCGTCTCTACCAAGATTGGGGCGATCGCCTGCAGCTTGATCAATTATTCACCGATTGCCGCGCCGGTTTGATTACGTCAATTTTGGTGCGCCATCTGGGAGAGTTGGGGGATTCCTTAGCTGAGGTGAGCGATCGCCTCGCCCTGCTAGAACAGTTGGGGATTCCCCTCACGCCCCTAGACAACGATCAGCCTCCTGCGGGTGGGCTGGAGCGATCGCAGATGATCGTACTATTTCGCCAGCTCCAGCAACAGCAGCGCGGGCGAACAATTCAGCGGGGCCATGCCAAAAATCGGGTGAATGCCCTGCCGCCGCCCGGTAAAGCGCCCTACGGCTATCGGCGCGGCAAGGATCGCTATGTGATCGATCGCAGCACGGCTCCCATTGTCAAAGCTTTGGTGGAACACTTTTTGCTCTACGGTACCCTGCGGGGCAGTGTCCGTCAGATTAATCAACAGTTTGGCAAGAAATTTTCGGTATCCACCGGGCGGCGCTGGCTCACCAGTCCGATCTATCGCGGCGATTTGCAATACCACACCGGTGATGTGATTTCCGATACCCATGCAGCGCTGATTTCCCGCGATGAAGCGGCCCAAATTGATCGCCTCATGCGTCGCAATCGCCGTTTGCCGCCCAAAACCGCCAGCGCCCCCCGTTCTTTGGCGGGCTTGGTGACCTGTCAGACCTGCCAGTCGGGGATGACCGTGACCCGCGTCACCCGGCGACAGAGCGCGACGGACTATCTCTATCTACGCCCCATGGCTTGCCCGCGGCTATCGTCTAAGTGCAGCGCCATTGCCTATGGTGAGGTGTTGGATCAGGCCATTCACCGGATTTGTCAGGATTTACCGGCGGCGATCGCTGCCCTAGAGTTGCCGGATATCGACGGACTGCAGCAGGCGATCGGTGGACAGATTGCCGTGAAGCAAGATATTCTGCAGCGCCTACCCACCTTGGTGGAGCAGGGCATTCTTGATGACCAAACCGCTAGTCTGCGCAGCTATACGCTCAAAACCGAACTGTCGGCCCTGCGCGATCGCCAGGCCCAACTGCCGCCTGCCAATCTGAAGGCGATCGCCCAAACCTTGTCGATTCCCCAGTTTTGGCACGATCTATCGGAGTCGGAACGGCGGGTCTATTTTCGAGAGTTTATTGACCAAATCCACCTGATTCGCTCAGAGGAGGATCCCCAGTCTTGGAGCCTGGATCTCGACTTCATTTTTCAGTCGCTGTATGGCGATCGCCCCCTTGCTTAGCCCGAACGGCTGTGGATCGTGACGGGCGGCATCGCTATGGGATCGGCTAGCCTTGCCCAAGCGGTAATCGCCCCGTTCTTGCCCAACTCCCTCATAATGAAAACAGAGACAAACCAGGTGGAGAAAACGGCATGGATCGCTCAAAACTAGTTGCGATCGCCACGGGAGCGGTCGCTGTTTTGCTGAGTGTGGCCTATTTACTGATTGTGCAACTGCTCGATTTTCGGGGCGAGATGAAACCCGCCCCGATGACAGAAGAATCGAGTCCACCGGTGGCGATCGTTAGGCTGCCCCTAGTCTCGAATGCGCTCCAGCAGCACCCCTTGGCTATCCTTTAGCTCAAAGAGGCGTAGTTCGTCGGGGTCGCTGTCGTCGAGTTCTAGCCCCGGCGTGGCTAGGGCAATGCGCCATTCGCTGAGATCAAGCTGCAGCCAGTCGCCTAGGGTGACGTCAATGGGTTTGCCGCCCATATGGGTGACCAGCGCCACCTGCTCTAGCTCGTCATCGCAGTCTGCACAGGTGCGTAGACCGTAGAATACCGTGCGGCGTTTATCGCTAATTCGGTTGAAGCGATCGCTGCCGCCAAGATTTTCCGCTAGCCAGGGATGCTGATGCCGATATTGCCGCACCTGTAGCCCAAAATGGGTTAAAACCGGATCCACGTCATCCATGTAGTATTTGACATTACAGATATCGTGGGCATCTTCCATAAAGCCCATGGCGAAGGATTTGAGGGCAGGAACATCTACATGGTTGAGGAAGGGGGCGCGATCGGGATGCTGCAGGTCGTACATTGCCGATACTTCGCAGTAGTCAGGGTTGTCGCCTAGGCAGCGTTGACACATGCGCGCCACCGCCTCAAGGTCATAATCTGTTTTCAGCAAGGCTTCGCTGAGGGCCGTGCAAAAGGTTTTCAGGGCTTTGAGATCCTTAAACCCTAGTTCCTTGAGCCGCAGAAAGGCCCAGGGTTGGTCATAGAGTTCGGGTTCAATCTGCCAATCCAAAAAGCCTACTTCCTCGGCGGCCACCTTGACGCCGTAGCGATCGTCGGTGTTGCGGAAAAATAGCCAGGGAGCCCACATCATGGTGTTGATGAAGTCCATGGGCAGTCCTGGACTGAAGCCATAGACCCAGAGCTTCACCGCTGGATTATCGTAGGCGTTGCGCAGCACTTGGGGCAGGGTTTTGCCGAGATTCCAGTTGATTTTGGCATCCAGGAGAATTTGGTTGCCGCGGCGCACGGTGTCGTGGTTGGCGCAGCCGGTAATCCAATGGTCGCCTTGGATCAGCACCTCACTGACCCGCTGCCATTTTTTATCCCAAAAGCCTTCTAGGGCTGGGGTATTGTGGGCAAAAATCAGGGGCCCCCATTGGTAGGAGGCGGGCTGTAGTTCGATTAAGTCGCGGTAGGTGGAGGTTTCTTCCCAGCCTTCTTGGGGCCAAGGGCGACCATCTTCGAAAATGGTGAACATTAGGCGCTGGCAGCCGTTGATCTCTTGCACCACATCGCTCATAGCCAGGAGATAAGCGTCATCCTGTTCTACTAAGCCGGTAAGGGGATTGAACCAACGGAAATCTTGCCCGCCATCCACGCGAATGCCGTCGGCTCCGGTGTTAATCTTGCGGCGCTGCATTTCCAGCAAGACGGCCCGGACGGTGGGGAGCTGGTGGTTCAAGTCTTGCCCATACATGTTGGGCCCTTTGAGAAACTGGCGGTTGAGCAATTCCTCGCCTTGGTTGTCGGCATGGCCGTAGACCAAGTCGTAGATCACCTGGATGGGGCCGGTGGAAAAGTTGTGTAGGGTGGCGATGAAGTCAATCATCTCGTCGGGGCGCAGACTGCCAAGCAGGGCGGGATTGGTGGCTGCTGAGCCGAGAATGGGAACGTCGTAGCCCCAGTTATGGGTGTTGGGTTTGCGCAGGGTGACCTGGCGCTGTTCCTGATCTTTGAAAATGGGATGTTGATCGGTGATCACCTGATCAGAGGTGAGCTCAATGGTCAAATCGGGTTCATCGGAGTCGGTATTGGAGGCGATCGCAAAAAATTCGTGGGTGAAGTTATCGCCTTCAATGCGGTATTCGATGGTGGGTTCGACGGGCAAAAGCTGGACAGCGTCGTAGCCAATGTAGTTTTCTTCTGCGCCGGTGAGCGGTAGCCCCTGCTCTAGCTTGTCAGAAATTTGACGATACAACTCCGTCAACCCTTCTAAGGAGCCGGTGGGGGAGGCGGTGGTGATGTGCAGTTGCAGGATATTGTGGGGTGCCGGAACGCGGGGAATGGTGCCCTCTTCGTCACACTGAGAGGTGCGGCGCAGGTAGTCGAGATCGGCGCGCTGCTGCTGGATGGAATCCATGTCGTAGAGTTCGGCTGGCGCAAATACACCGTAGGGCATGGAGACAGCCAGGGGATCGCGAATAATCCTCAGGTAGTGGTGAGGACTGAGGGCCCGCAGCCAGTAGAACGATCCGGCCCGATCGCGCCGTCCGGGCTGCATTCCTGCCAGGACGCCCCAAATGTATTCCCCCTGCTGCATGAGCGGGATGCGATCGCACTGGAAGCGCACGGTCTGCTCCGGTGATCGAAAGTCGATGGGATCTAGGGGCGTGAATACTTCTAGGAAAATGTCCCGTTCCGACTGAATGACCTCGCTGGCGAGTCGCGGTGTCCAGAAGCCAATCTCGGTAAGACCGTCTGAGCGGTAATGGGCTCCCAGTCGCCGTGCCAACTGTTGACTTTTATGAAAGTAGGTTTCATTCGAGTCGTTAACGGCGATCGCCCAGTCGAGGAGGGCTTGGGTTTCGTCTTCAACTAAAGCAATCTGAGTGGCAGTGGTGACCATGGAGCAATGTTCTGAAGAATGCAGATTGGGTAGTGACTTTTAAGACCGAGGAGAACCAAGAGTGTGGAACTGATATGGGTCTAGAATGCTGTTCTTGAGTGTACCCTGCTCATCCCTGTTTGCCCTCTATCCCGTGGGAGATGGTGTTCAGGAATCGTGCAAGATGTCATGAGGCGATGTCATGAGGCGATGTGAATGGGGGCATTGGGGTAACTTCATCGGAAAGAACCTCTCCCTGGGATGATGACAGGATGCGGAAGCGATCGGATGATACTGTTACATCATCTGGTGCTAAAAAACGCTGAGGGAATAACCAGATGGAGCCGGTGTATCAGCTACCCATGTTTCGTTGTCGTGCAGTAGGGTTTGTGCCGGCTGATGCCATGACCCCAAGAGCATCCGTTCGATGTCTATCGCTCGTGACTCTATCAGCTTGACCCATTAGGAGAGAACTCCATGAAATCCTCCCTTGTGATTCTGTATCATCGTGAACCCTATGATGAGGTTTATGAGAATGGAACACTCCATTACCGTGAGAAAAAGAGCCCTAACGGTATTGTTCCGACCCTAAAAAGTTTTTTTGCCAACGCAGAGCGTAGCACCTGGGTTGCATGGAAGCAGGTCAACCCTCGCAAAAAAGAACCGTTTCAAGCTGAAATTAGCCCAGACGGAGCCAGCGACAGCTGTGTGGTGCGCCGCATTCCCCTGACGCCTGATCAGGTGAAAAACTTTTACCACATCACCTCGAAGGAAGCATTTTGGCCGATTCTCCACTCCTTCCCCTGGCAGTTCACCTACGATTCATCGGATTGGGATAACTTCCAGCATATTAATCAAATGTTTGCCGATGCTGCCTGTGAAGATGCGGCAGAGGATGCCCTAATTTGGATCCACGACTATAACCTGTGGCTCACGCCGTACTATATTCGGCAAAAGATGCCCAACGCTAAGATTGCCTTCTTCCACCACACTCCCTTCCCTGCTGCGGATATTTTCAACATTCTGCCTTGGCGAGAAGCGATCGTCGATAGCCTACTGTGCTGCGACCTGTGCGGCTTCCACATTCCCCGCTATGTCGAAAACTTTGTCAGTGCGGCGCGCAGTTTGCGGCCGGTTGAAATTACCCGCAGAGTGCCGGTGGATCAAGCCTTTACGCCCTTTGGCACAGCTTTGGCTGAACCTGAGGTGACCACTCAAGTTCGCTATGGCGATCGCTTGGTGAACTTAGATGCCTTCCCGGTGGGCACCAACCCCCAACTGATTCAGTCCATTTTGCAAAAGCCAGAGACGGCTGAGCGGATTGCCAACATTCGCCGTGAGGTGGGTGATAATAAGCTGATTATGTCCGCAGGGCGGGTAGATTACGTGAAAGGTACCCGAGAAATGCTCTGGGCCTACGAACGATTGCTAGAGCGGCGATCGGATCTGCACGGCAAGATTAATCTGATCACCACGGCGGTGCAGCCCAATCAAGGAATGCGGGTGTACAAAACTGCCCAAGGACAGATTGAGCAGTTGGTGGGTAAGATTAACGGTCGGTTCGCCAAGCTCAACTGGACGCCGATTATTCTGTTTACCACACCCATTCCCTTTGAAGAACTGATCGCCTATTTCAAAGCGGCAGATATTGCCTGGATTACGCCCCTGCGGGATGGTTTGAACCTAGTGGCCAAGGAATATGTGGTGGCCCATGAGGGTCAGGATGGCGTCTTGGTGCTGTCGGAGTTTACCGGTTCGGCGGTGGAACTGCCTGATGCCGTCCTCACCAATCCCTATGCTTCTAGCCGCATGGACGAGTCGATTAACGAAGCGTTGGCGATGTCGCCGGAGGAGCAGAAGGCGCGCATGGGACGCATGTATCAGGCTATTAAGCGCTACGACGTGCAGCAGTGGGCCAATCACCTATTCCGGGAAGCCCGAGCCACGGCGATCTTAGGCGAAGAGCCGGCGGAGCAAGAAGAGCCAGCTTTGGTCTAAAACCTGCCTCTGAAGAGACAAGGGTGGGCGTTGCCCTGGCATAGTCCACCCTGCCTGGCTTTGAAGCAGGAAATCTTCGAAGCAATCCGGAGAATCACTACGCATAATCTCTGATTTGCGTGGTGAGGATGTCAATGAGGATGTCAATACTGATATCGGTGACTGGGTCTGGGAGAGCTGGTTACAGCGATCTAGGTGTCGTCAGATGCTGCCAAAATACTCCTCTCAGTAGAGGACATTATGAATTTAACGAGGTATGCTCTAAGGGCGGGACGCTGAGGTAGTGGCTCCTATTCATTGCCAGGGTAAGGGTTGAGCAAACTCCCAGTTACGGGTCAATTGAATCAAGTATCATGCGCGATTTTCAAGCCATTCAGAATACAGCCTACGATATCGTCATCATTGGCGGTGGAATTAACGGAGCGGGTACGGCCCGAGATGCTGCCCTCCGGGGTCTCAAGCCACTCCTGATTGAAAAGAATGACTTTGCTGGCGGCACCACCAGTTGGTCAACTCGCCTGGTGCATGGTGGATTAAGGTACTTAGAATATTTTGAGTTTCACCTAGTACGCGAGTCGCTGCGAGAACGAGAAATCTTGCTGCAGGCGGCTCCCCACTTGGTGAAACCGATTCAAATGACCATCCCCATTTATCGTGATGGTTCGCGGCGCTACTGGGAAATTCAGGCGGGAATGTTACTCTATGACATTCTTAGTTTCGATAAGACGCTGCTGTCCCACCGAATGTTATCTGCTACCAAGTTTCAGCAGCATTTTCGCACGGCTAGCTCTGATCAGCTAACGGGTGCTGCTCAATATTATGATGGGCAAGCTGAATATGCTGAACGTCTTTGCTTAGAAAATATCCGTTCTGCAGCGGCCGCCGGTGCGACGGTGTTGAACTATGTCGCCGTAACGGCGATTCCCTGCCAGGGCGATCGCATTTCTGCCTTGACCTGTGAAGATCAGCTCACCGGCGAAACCTTTGATGTGCCCATTGGCCCGAAGACTGTGGTGGTCAACACCTCTGGCCCCTGGGTGGATCAAGTCTGTCAACTAGGTCGCCAGGGCGATCGCCCCCGACCGATGACCAAAGCACGCAAAATTGGCGGGACGAAGGGCAGCCATATTGTGGTTGATGCCTTTCCTGGTGCCCCAGATACGGCATTTTATGTGGAAGCAAGGACGGATGGCCGTCCCTTCTTTATTGTGCCCTGGCTGGGGATGTATCTAATTGGTACGACCGATCTGCGCTATGAAGGTAATCTCGATCATGTTAAGGCAGATAATGATGAAATTGATTATTTGCTCAACGAAACCAATCGAATTTTCCCCGTTGCGGATCTGTGTCGTGATGACGTGAAGTTCACCTACTCCGGTGTGCGTCCTTTACCTTATAAGGAAAGCAGCAAGGCGGGTAGCATCACGCGGGATCACATTTTATTCGATCACCAAGTGGATGGTATCCAGAATCTAATTTCCCTAATCGGCGGCAAGCTCACCACCTATCGCCAAGTGGGTGAAGAAATGGTGGATAAAGCCTGCCGCAAGCTACAGCGCAGCATTCCGCCTTCGCCCGCCCGTACGGTGCCCTTGCCAGGGGCTATCCGACCCCAGGATCCGCGCATCGGTGAAGCGATCGCTCACTATGAAGCCTATGTATCCCGTGAGTCGATCCACCATCTCTTCAAGGTCTACGGTGCACTGGCACCAGAGGTGCTAGCCCTCGTAGACGATGCTCCGGATTTAGCAGAGCGCTTAATTCCTGAGCTACCCGACATCCGTGCCCAGGCTGTGTACTCGGTACAAGCTGAATATGCCCATACCTTGGTGGATATTTGTCGCCGTCGTACCACCCTGGCCATGCGCCGCAACTACGGCTTTGATGTGTTGCCTGCCATCGTGGAAACCTTGATGACCCACTGCGGTTGGGATGACGATCGGTGCAATCAGCAACTGGCCGACTATTCCACCTATATGACCGACAACTGTATCCCCGACTATGCGATCGCTGCCTCGGATCAGACCCAACCCCTCCCTTCACTGTCCACCGCAGACCGCCCCTAGCCGCAGGTGTCCTCATCCAGTACGGGGTTTACCATGAACCCCGCCCATTCACCTATTGAGTTCCAGAGGATAATAATCTATGAGCCATGAACCAAATTCGACTCACACTGACAGTTTAGCCCACGAAGCACATCAGCAAATTAAGACCATGATCACAACGAAACCCGCTACGCTGACAGTTTTGGGAGCAGGAGCATGGGGATCGGCCTTGGCAACCCTGGCTCGCGAAAATGGCCATCAGGTTCGAGTTTGGTCACGGAGTTTAGACATCAGCTTAGAGGATGCGATCGCTGGCGCTGATATTATCCTTTCTGCCATTTCCATGAAGGGTGTGCCAACGATGATTGAGCGGCTGAAAGCGATGCAGTTGCCGGCCCATGTGGTGCTGGTGAGTGCGACGAAGGGGCTCGATCCATCCACCACCCGCACCCCATCCCAACTGTTCCAGGATGCCTTTCCCCAGCATTCCATCGTGGTGCTGTCGGGGCCCAATCTTTCTAAGGAAATTGATGCAGGTCTACCGGCTGCCACCGTGGTCGCTAGTTCGGACACCGCAGCGGCGGAACGGGCCCAGCAGCTCTTTTCCTCCGATCGCTTCCGGGTCTACACCAACAATGACCCGATTGGTACGGAACTGGGCGGGACGCTGAAAAACGTGATTGCGATCGCGGTTGGGGTTTGTGATGGTTTGAACCTAGGTACCAACGCCAAATCTGCCCTGATTACCCGCGCCTTGACCGAGGTGATTCGGGTGGGGACGCACCTGGGCGCACAGCCAGAAACCTTCTTTGGTCTCGCCGGATTGGGCGATATGCTGGCCACCTGTTCTAGCCCCCTCAGCCGTAACTACCGCGTCGGCTACGGGCTGGCGGAAGGCAAGGCCCTGGAGCAAATTCTAGAAGACCTGCACAGCACCGCCGAAGGGGTGAATACCACCAACGTGCTAATTGACCTAGCCAACCGTGAGATGATCCCAGTCCCCATTTCTCGACAGGTCTATCGCCTGCTAAATGGGAAGATTACACCCCAGCAAGCTGTGGAAGCGCTCATGGAGCGCGATCTGAAACCCGAAAGCTGCGATACCCTAGTCAATGCTTAGGCGATCGCCCCTTCGGTGACCCGTCTGGGTTGAGATGGGTTGGCGATCAGATCAGCACCAGCCGATCTGATCGCCGTATCGCTGCATGATGGTATCGTTTGTGTCTCAGTCTAATCGTCTCAATTTCTGGCAACTGTGGAATATGAGCGTTGGCTTCTTTGGCATCCAGTTTGGCTGGGGGCTTCAGATGGCCAACACGAGTGCTATTTTTGAATACTTGGGAGCCAATGCCCACCAAATTCCTATTCTATGGTTGGCGGCTCCCCTCACTGGGCTGATTGTTCAGCCGATTATCGGCAATCTTAGCGATAATACCTGGTGTGCCCTAGGACGCCGCCGCCCCTATTTTTTGGTGGGAGCCATTTTTAGCTCCATTGCCCTGATCGGGATGCCCAATGCATCTAGCCTATGGATGGCAGCCGGAATGCTCTGGCTGCTGGATACGGCATCCAATGTCAGTATGGAACCGTTCCGGGCTTTTGTGGGGGATCTCTTGCCCGCAGAGCAGCGCACCCAAGGCTTTGCCATGCAGAGTTTATTTGTGGGGTTGGGAGCGGTGACGGCGTCGGCATTGCCCTGGGTGTTGAGCCATGGGCTGCAGGTGATCAGTCCTCCGGAGAGTCATGCCATTCCTCCCTCGGTGACGCTGTCGTTTTACGTTGGGTCGGCGGTTTTTTTCGGAACGGTACTGTGGACGGTTTGCAGCACCACCGAGAAGCCACCAGTCGATATGGAGGCCTTTCATCGCCAGCAGAATCGCCGCCTTGGCGTTCTGAAAACCCTGATTTCTATCAAACGAGCGATCGCCCATATGCCCCAAACTATGCGCCAACTAGCTTGGGTGCAGTGCTTTAGCTGGCTGGGGATGTACTGTTTATTTCTCTACTTCCCGCCCGCCGTCGCCCACAATATTTTCGGCGCAGTGGACGAAGACTCGCTGCGTTATGCCGAAGGGATTGAATGGGCAGGGCTTTGTATGGCTGCCTATAATGCGGTATGTGTGGGTATATCCTTTGCCCTCCCGAAGATTTCCCGACAAATTGGTCGTCGCTTTACCCATGCGCTCTGTCTGCTCTGCGGGGCGATCGGTTTATTGTCGTTGATGTTTATTCACGATCAATATCTCCTACTGGCTCCGATGGTCGGTGTGGGCATTGCCTGGGCCAGTATGCTAGCCATGCCCTACGCCATGCTGGTGGGTTCCCTGCCGCCGCGTAAGGGGGGAATTTATATGGGAATTTTCAACTTTTTTATTGTCTTGCCGGAGGTGGTAGCATCCTTGGGCTTTGGCTGGGTGATGGTTAACCTGCTCCACGAAAACCGGCTGTGGGCCGTTGTGGTCGGCGGTGCCTCGATGCTGATTGCAGCACTCCTAACCCTACGCGTCAAGGAAGAGCAGGCCCAGGAGCGATCGCCCCAGACCTCTGAGGCGGCTAGTCCATCGGCGCTACGTCCTGCTAATATTGAATAAGCTAATGCCCTAAGTTTATCCGAAGTGTTGGGTTTCTAAGTTATCTGGATTGCCAAGTGGAGAGTCTTGTATTTTTAGAAATCCTGGAGCCCTAGAATTTCTCCGGTCGAATGCAGGATAACTAAACTTGGGGGTGTCGTAACGCTAATATCTCAAGCTTGTCTTGAATGGGTGAGGGTCGGAGCTGCCGTAAGCGGTGCCAATAGGTTTTGCGTTCAAAGAAACTAGGTTGGCGATCGCTGATGTTCTGCCTAGCTCAAGCATCAAGGAGGGCGATCGCTCCTGAACACCCCTAGCCTGAATACCGCGTGAACACCCCTAGCATCTACAGAAGCCAACCCAAGCAAGCTCCGGCATTCCTCGATAAAATGTAGGCACCCTACAGATCCGACTGGAATGAACTCAAAGCCTGCCTCTCCACCCCTTACGCCCATGCCAGCCTGGTTGCGATCGCCCTTGGGTCGAGCTAGCGAACTATCCACCGTGCAACGCATCATCAAACAGCGCGGCATCCACACCATTTGTGAAGAAGGGCGCTGCCCCAATCGAGGCGAATGCTATGCCCAAGGCACCGCCACCTTTTTGTTGATGGGCCCCACCTGCACCCGTGCCTGTGGGTTTTGTCAAGTGGATAAAGGCCATGCGCCCATGCCCCTAGATCCCCAAGAGCCGCAAAAGGTAGCCGAATCTGTGCAGCTTTTGGGCCTGCAGTATGTTGTGCTCACCTCCGTTGCGCGGGACGATCTACCCGATCAAGGTGCAGGTTGGTTTGTGCAAACCATGGCTGCCGTGCGCCATCTTAATCCCCAAACCCAGATTGAGGTCTTGACGCCAGATTTCTGGGGCGGGGCAGGGGGCCCCGATACCCAATCGCAACGCATTGCCACGGTCGTTCAAGCTCAGCCAGCTTGCTACAACCATAATCTAGAAACGGTGCGGCGCTTACAGGGGCCGGTGCGACGAGGGGCCAACTATGAGCGATCGCTGCGGGTCTTGGCCCAGGTCAAAGCCATGGATGCTACGGTACCCACCAAGTCAGGGCTGATGCTAGGGCTAGGGGAAACAGAGGCAGAAATTATTGAAGCGTTGCACGATTTGCGGGAGGTGGGATGCGATCGCCTCACCCTTGGGCAATACCTCCGTCCATCCCTAGCCCATCTGCCCGTGCAACACTATTGGCTGCCGGAAGATTTTGATCGACTGGGAGCGATCGCCCGCGATCTAGGTTTCTCCCATGTCCGGTCTGGCCCCCTTGTGCGTAGTTCCTACCACGCCGGGCAAGCTCCCTCCTAGTCATCAACGAGTCATCAACCCCACCTCATTCAGCCATATAAAAACGCTCAGCCATCAAGGCTGAGCGTTTTAGTTCAATCTCTCCTGTCGTTATACTCGCTCAGTTAAGCGCGAGACTGATCAGAGAGCTATAGGACCTATGACCTGTAACCTATTGACCGGATAGGTATGCCATAGGGTTAACCGTTCCTTGGTTAGGTAGGTGAACCTCAAAGTGGACGTGGGGGCCGGTACTGTAGCCCGTGCTGCCCATTTCCGCAATTTGCTGCCCTTGCTCCACACGCTGCCCAGACTGAACTAGGTTGCGATTATTGTGAGCGTAGCGGGTCATACTGCCATCGGCATGGCGGATTTCCACCATATTGCCGTATCCACCCGAGTTCCAACCTGAGAATTCCACCACACCAGAAGCAGCAGCCACAATTGGGGTGCCAACTGGTGCAGCAATGTCAATTCCTCGGTGCATCCGTCCCCAACGCCAGCCATAGCCAGAGGTCAACGTTCCGGTGGATGGCCAAATAAAGCCGTTAAAGACTTCCGTTCCACTCGGTAGGAAACGATCCGAACTAGACAAAGGAGGCAGTTCAGGAGAAACCATCCGTCCCGTGATGGGTTCGATCAACGGGCTATAGTTCTCAGCACCAAGAGGTGCCACAGCGACCAAATCTGGTTCAGGGGCAGAATCAGATGCTTCAGAGTTCTCCGGCACCCGAGGACGTTGTTCGGTCGTAACGGGTTCAAGCTGCAACTCAGGTGAACTTACGCTGGTCAAACGAGCTGCCAACGTTAACTCATCTGATGAAGCAGATTCGGATGCAACATCCTCTGGTTGGATTGAGGGTGCTGAAACAATGGTGCTGTTTTGCCCATCAAGGGATTGCTCTCGCAGTGAGACGACATCACTCAAGAGTTGATCCAAATAGGATGGAGACTGTTCTGTGGGCGGAATCGAAAACTGCATAGGCTGAGGAGCCATTTCCGTTTCACTAGGAACAGCCGCGATCGTTTCAGCTTGCTCATCCGCGACGCTGAGTGACTCCACTCCTGGTAGATCTGCAGGTAGATCGAGTTGGAGGGAATCGCTCGACGGACGTTGAGGTTGTCCTAGGTCAAGCTGGAAGTTGTCGTTCACTGGCAGGGGGCTACCCAAGCCAGATGGATTGGAAAATACCGGTGTGGTTGGAGCCGCTGCAATCAAAGAGACAGGCTCTTCGCTGAGGGTGACCGAGGAGGCTGGAGGGGTTGGGATTCTTAGAACCTGCCCAACCAAAATGAAGTTTGGATTGGCAATGCGGTTTTCCGCGACCAGCGTGTCGGGGGTAACGTTGTAGGCCCTGGCAAGGCTGGCAACGGTGTCACCGGGTGCCACTTCATGGGTGATGTTCATGTCTGGCATGATCACCTCAGACGGCCGACCGCTCGATGAAGGCATCATCGATTCGGGGTTAAAGGAAATAGCGGTGCTAGGGTCTGGATTGCTCAGTCCTAGATCGAGCGAGTCGGTCAGCTCAGGCTGCTCTGACGGCAACGAGGCGATCGCGATGGATGGTTGCTCATCGCGCTTGCTCTCTTGGGCTACATCAGATGGAGCATCTAACTTAATATCGTTAAACTCAAACGTCTGTGAGCGGGGCAAGGTTCCAGGAGCCGTTGCTACGAGGTCTGGAAGTTGCTCACCTGCCGTGACAGATGTCATCTGGGGAGATGGAAGACTGGAGAGGCTGTCGAGGCTAGTACGGAGCTGCTCCCGCTTTTGCTGTAGCAGTTGGAGTGCTTCATCTTGCTCAACTTTCAACCGACGATCCTGCTCGCTGGCATCGTTAAACTGGCTCGATACCCGAACAGCGGGGGGGACAGTGGGAATAGATGGAGTCTGGCTCAAGCGAGACGACTCACTCAATCCGATGGTGCTAGGGGCGGCGATCGCGGCTTCTGCACCCGGAACGCGGACGATTTGCCCCACATACAGGGTGGCATTGGGGGTCAACCCATTAGCCGCCGTGATCAGACTGAGGTCTACCTGATACAAGCTTGAAATTTGCCAGAGTGTTTGCCCTTCTCGGACAACGTGCTCTGCAAATGGCTCATCAGCACGAAAAACGGAACGATCAGCTTCTGCCCCAGAGTTGGACTGCATGTCCTGGGATGATGGGGAAGCGGTTGCGGTGGTTGACTCCGCCGGCTTGGGTTCAGCCGCCGCTGCTTCATCCCCATGGCGGGGTAATAAAATACTGGACGCACCCATGGAGAGTGCTAGCCCTAGCATCGCGGCAGAGGTACGAGACCTACGGCTACCGCTGACAGAAGCCTTTTGATTCTGCCCGATCGCATTAATATCAACGGAAAGCGAACTAGGCAGAGGCTTAACCTTCTGCGGAAATGCTCGTTTCAAAGAACGACCTCCTAATGACCAGCGTTCAACTGTCTTTGAGTGACTCAGCCGATGCAATCTAGCCCTTCTATGACTTGGATCACACTGAGAATGAGAGCAGGGTCACCAATCAAACTACATGCCTAGGTAAGATTACCTTGCTTCTATGGCTTAGACAAGCTTACACTAGTCCAACAAAAATTCAAGACTGTGTAGGCTTAAGTAAAACTAATGCATCAGAAAACCTGAGCCGATGGATCTGTGGGAAATGGTAACGATAGCTGCAAAAAGCGGTCGCTTGAACTCTGTCTGTGAGACACTTTCTGCAATTTTAGGAATGATTGTGTGGCGTTTTTGCCACTATATAATTCATCGTTTTTCCGCACGGATCAATCAAACACTCCATAAAGCCAAACATCCATTGGGTTTGGAATTACAACGATAAACCACATCTGAATACATGGATCAAGCGACTGAAGTTCTTGTGTATCGGTGGTTCTACAGCTAGTTCACTAATTTTTGTTCTAGCGATGAGGCGCTAGAGACCTTCAGAAAACTCTCTCACAACGATGACTGAAGTCATTAGACTGAATGCAGGGGGCGGGCAACAGAACAGAGTACCTTATGAGGTTAATCATCATCCATAAGGAATAGATCTGTTGATTGCTCTAACATACCCCAAAAATCCTAGATGCTATCGAATTTAAATTTGGGATTGGTTGATCATGAGATGCCCCAAGGTGCATTTAATCTTGATCTGCTGCCTCCAATCGAGTGCAATATAGAGATTTCTTATCGCAAAAGATCATTGAATGTAGTCTAGGCAACGGACAAGATCTAAGGCCGATTTAGCAAAATGCGATCGCATCCTGCTGTGTCTGTGAACCTTGCTGGGCACAACAAAAAGTCCAGCAGGAATTTCACAGGTTCAAGATAGTTAGCCTGATACTCCCTGATCCTTGCCCCTGACGTTGGAGAGCGGCTTGACGCGCCTGAGACTCGTTTGATCACCTCAATCCGTAGACGCTTAAACCTAGACGCTTAAAACATAGTGACCTTTTCAAGGTGCAGTCGTTCTGTCCGGAGGTTCTAAGCGCCTAGGTCTATAAATAAATTTAAAGGGAAGAAATTCAAAGGGAAGTTTCTGGTTCTCCTTCCCCACAACCAGCGATCGCTGCAGGGGGCTTACAGGCGAACATGGGGCGTTGCGTGGAGCAAGTCGAGTTGCCGACGAGCTTCGAATAGCCCGATCGCTACACTCACCGAAAGATTGAGACTACGCACTTGGGGTTGCGACATGGGGATATGCACCCTAGCATCACAGGCCTCTAGCACCTCTGATGGCAAACCAGCGGTTTCACAGCCAAACAGCAGCCAATCGTCATCCTTAAACTGAAAGCGGGCATAGCTCACAGACCCCGACACGCTAAAGCCGACCCAGCGTCCACCTTGCTGCTGGTGATGGTGCTGAAACTGCTCCAGAGACTCATGGTAGGTCAGGTTGACATAGGGCCAGTAGTCTAAACCAGCTCGCTTAAGCTGGCGATCGCTAATTTCAAAGCCCAGGGGCCCCACGAGGTGGAGCTCAGTCCCCGTTGCGGCACAGGTGCGGGCAATGTTGCCGGTGTTGGGCGGAATTTGTGGATGGACTAGAACAATACGGGGCATGAACCTAGATATATTTGTTTATCTTATGAATCGGTAACATTTCAACATTTTTATCGCAAGGCTCGGTTGCTTTTAAGGCAAAAAGCGATCGAGCGCTGCTTTGAGTTCTTCGATCTCAAGGTCAATGTTGCCTTCGCGGGCAGCCCGTCCCACGCATTCTGTGAGGTGCTCATCTAGGATAATGCGCGCTACGCGGTCTAAGGCCCCGCGAATGGCGGCAATTTGCACCAGCACGTCTGGGCAGGGGCGTCCTTCCTGCACCATCATCTTGATGCCACGGATATGACCTTCAACACGGGAAAGTCGATTGATAATCCGGCGCAAGGATTCCTCATCATGCACATGGGGATGGGCTGCGTGGGCGTGGTCAGGTTCTGATGAGTGAGGTTGGGAAGATTTAGGGCGTTGGGATGAAGCAGACTCAGACGTTGTCATAGGGATGAAGCAGCATATAGAAGGCGGACACTCGACTCTAGCGGCGGCAGAATGCCGAACTCATAGGGGTGCATCCGTTCACGTCTGTCCCTCATTCCCCAGCCCCCTGTCCCAAAAGGGTAGAAGGGAAGGCGGCTTCAATGTCCCTCGCTCTTCCTGGGAGAGGAATGTAGGGTGAGGGTTGCGAAACTGGGATGCACCCCATCATCGTCACTCTAGCTCTAGGGTAACTTGAGATCTCGATCGGTTGACCGATTCTGAGAGGTGGTAGATGTACATCAGAGTCTCTAGGAATGCGATCGCTCTCCCATCAACAGAAGAGTCCCTCCGACTACATCCGTATGTCGAAGGGACTCACTGCGATCGCCCCTAGGGCAAAGACGCGATCCATAACGTAACGTTAGCCAGCAGCTTAGATCTCATCGGTATCCATATCCATGGGTACGTCAGGTTCCATGCTGCCACCGTCATCCATGACTGGGAAGGTGCTGCTACCGTCGTCCATGATTTGAGAGGTGCTGCTACCGTCATCGATCACCTGGGAGTTGTCGTCAATGACTTGAGAATAGTCATCGTCTTGTAAATCTCCCCCAAGGTTGTAGTTCTGGCGATTTGAGGGGAACTGCCCCCGGTTGCGCCCAATATCCGCTGGGAAGACATCTAAGCCACCCTCCAGTTCGTAGGTACGGGCTGTGCGATCGTCGAGTACCACATCCTGCAGGTCGAGACCTTCGTCAAAGACACTGGGCTCTAGGCTGGGATCTGGCTCTACACCCGGCATATCCTCATAGGCATTGAAGCCTGTCCCTGCCGGAATTAGACGACCAATAATCACGTTTTCCTTCAGACCGCGCAGCCAGTCAGATTTACCTTCAATGGCAGCTTCAGTGAGCACCCGGGTGGTCTCTTGGAAACTTGCCGCTGAGATAAAGCTGTCGGTGTTCAACGAGGCTTTGGTAATCCCTAGCAACACAGGGGTGTAGTCAGCCGGAGCCCCACCCGTAATCGCCATGGCACTATTCACCTGCTCGATTTGGTAGATTTCTACCAGCTCACCGGGCAGCATGGTGGTATCGCCCCCGTCATCAATCCGCGCCTTGGAGGTCATCTGACGCACAATCACTTCGATGTGTTTGTCTGAAATATCAATCCCTTGAGACTGGTATACAGACTGCACTTCGTTCACCAAGAACGTCTGTACTCGCTCTAGGCTGATCATGGCCGATTCATGGGTGCTCGTCGATTCGCGGTGGAGGCGGAAGAAGACTTCCAGGATCTCATGGGGATTGGCAGGGCCATCGGTTAGCGGTTCTGCTGCCGCCACTCGCTGCCCGTCCACCACCAGCACGTTTTGACCCGGACGAATGGGATATTCCGCAATCACCCCGTCATCTTCGATGACTTTGACTTCACCCACGTCGTCATCGCTATAGATCACCTGGGCAGTGCCAGGGCGGTTGGCCAAGACACAGGCCTCTTTTGGTTTTCTGGCTTCCAGCAGTTCTTCAATCCGAGGTAGCCCTTGGATGATGTCTCCCGTCTTGGTGCGCTCAAACACCAGAATCACCAAGTTATCCCCCCGCTGTACCAAATCACCGTCGTCAATGTGCAGCACAGCACCCGACGATACGCGATAGGGACGAGCGATGCGCAGGACGATGGCTGAATCACGGGTTTCGATCACCTGTCCTGATTCTTCCAGGATGACGCCTTCGGCAATCTCAGCACCAGATACCAAGAGGTCGCCCACGCTCACCCGAGGAGATTGTCCTTGGGTATCCACGGTAAAGAGGTCGTCTTGGCGTACCACCAACACACGGCGAATCGCTTCCACACCTTGGCGAATCCCGCGAATTTCGCCCCCGTCTTTACACTGAATCTCGGTGCGGGCCACCACAGCCCCAGGAGCAATTTGATCGCCATCCTGTACCAAAATTCGGGTTTGGGTGTTGCCTTGGGTTTGGTCGGCGACAATATCGCGGCGGATGACTAAGGACTCTAGAATCACCAACTGCAAACGCATGACGTCTGGATCGGTTTCATCCGGCACGAGCTCGATATCGGCAGCTAGCTGGGATGCGTCTTGATCGATTTCCAGCACCAACTGCGTGCGCAGCAGTTCCACCCCTTCCACAGACTTGACGCGATCGCCATCTTTATAAGGGATGCGCTGAATAGCCCGCAGGCGAATGGACTGCCCAGAATCTTCGTTGATAGACTCTTGACTGGGTACCGAAGGTTCGTCTGGTACGTTAAATTCGGTCACGGGACGCAGCAGCAGCGCGGCACCTTCTGGGGTTTCCACATACTCTACGTAGCGCAACTCATCAACCGATAGACCTGGAATAATTTCCTGTCCCGGCTGGGCCAAGGAACCATCCTTCGTCATCACTTCTTCTGGGTTGTCGGCCAGATGCAGTTCACCGGGCTTGATGACAATTTCCCTTAGAATGTCGTTCTTCTGAGTGACTTCCACCACGCCGTTGCTTTGACAGAAGATGTCTTTCACCACCTCTGTACCCGCTTCAACGTATTGCCCATCTTCCACCAACAGTAGGGAGATGTCTTTATTCACCTCGTGGGCTTCTTCAGGAATCCACAGCAGCACGCCACCTTTAATGATCTCGTAGCCCTGCTTGGCCTTTCCTTTCTTGGCCGCCACTTCCACGCCGGCATATTTGATAATCCCACCGGTTTGAGTGCGGTAGCGAGTATCCACCAGCTCCGCCACCACTTGACCGTTGATCACCTTGGTGCCCGGGGTTGCAATCAAAGAAAACCGTTGACTACTGTTCGTTTCAATGACGTAATGCTCCCGTCCTTGGAAGCTCTCCACCGTCACACTGGCCTGGTCAAGCAAGACCGATGAGGTGATAATTTCAACTTCCCGACTGTTCTTGCCGGTGGGGTCTTGGGGTAGACGAACAATCCCCCCCTGCTCCGTCACCAATTTTGTTTCGGCAAGAATATCGCTGCGGCCAACGCGATCGCCATTTTTCACCACCGGTTCTGCACCGGGGGGCAGGTTATAGACCTCGCCGGCCAACACCCAGATCAAACCACCCCGCTGGGCAATGCGCGTGGTGTTGCCCTGCCGGTCTTTCTTCTCTTCCGGAATCAAGTCCGCAAAGCGAACTTCACCCGCTAGATCCGAAGACACATCCTTGGTTGCTTTCTCCGTAATCTGACGCGTGCGGCCGGTGGCCGACATTTCCGAAATAATCTGCCCTTCTTTCACAGGGTCGCCATCATCTTTAAAGAGAATGGAGCCTGCGGCGACCGATAATTTCTTCTTGCGATCGCCCTGTTCAACCACCACATCCATGTTGCTTTCCACAATCATGGCGTCATCCCCGTGGCGGGTGCGGAAGGAGCGAACCCGGAATTTCTTGCTCTTGTCGATGCGCAATACACCATTGAAGGGGGCCCGCACTTGCTGAGCCACTTCTCCCGTGAATACGCCACCGGTGTGGAAGGTACGCATGGTGAGCTGGGTGCCAGGTTCACCAATCGATTGCGCCGCAATAATCCCAACGGCTTCACCTAGATCCACCATTTCAGCGTGAGCCAAGCTCCAGCCATAGCAATGTTGACAGACGGAACGCGTCGCTTCACAGGTGAGGGGCGATCGCACCACCACCTGCTCAATCTTGGCCTCGCCAATCAACTCGGCAATTTCATCAGAGACTGCTTGGTTGCGAGCCAGAATCAGCTCACCGGTTTCAGGATGCAGCACATCTTCTGCCATCACCCGACCCAGCAGTCGATCCTTCAGGGGAATTAACACCCGTTCGCCGTCGGTCATACTGCGAGCCGGAATACCGCGCTGGGTACCGCAGTCTAGCTCCCGAATAATCACATCCTGGGAAACGTCCACCAAACGACGGGTTAGGTACCCCGAGTCAGCGGTTCGCAGGGCGGTATCCACCAAGCCTTTGCGGGCACCGTAGGACGAAATGATATATTCCGTCACCGTCAGCCCTTCCCGGAAGTTGGTCTTAATGGGCAAGTCAATAATCTGCCCTTGCGGATCTGCCATCAGACCACGCATGCCCACCAACTGACGCACCTGGGAGATATTCCCCCGGGCTCCGGAGAACGCCATCATATAGACCGAGTTGAGAGGATTTCGAGAACGGAAGTGGCGCACCACCTCGTCCTTCAATTCCTCACTGGTGCTATTCCAGGTGTCAATCACCTTTTGGAAGCGCTCAACTTCTGTGATCTCGCCGCGGGTGTATCGAGACTCAGTGGTACGAATTTCTTCCTCCGCAGCCTCCAGCAATTGTCGCTTGCTAGGTGGCACTTCTAAATCGTCGACGCTAATCGACACCCCAGCTCGGGTTGCATACTTAAACCCCAGATCCTTCAATTCATCGGCCATCTGGGCTGTGCGAGCCGTACCGTAGTGGGTAAAGGCCCAAGACACAATATTCCGCAACTGCTTCTTATCGATCACGCGGTTATAAAAAACCGGTTTTTGCTCTAACTGCTGAGTTGGTTGTTGATCCGCCATGGTTCTCCCTTGCCCCTCAAAACAATGCATCTGATGCGATCGCCCCTAGGTGGTGGGCGATCGCTCCGTCGCCAAACCCTGTACGACAGCCCCTAGGTCATCAAAACGTCGTGAATGGTCTTGTTGTAAATGATTCGCCCCGGCGTCGTGCGAACATACTGAGAAATGATGTTGCCCTCGGCATCCTCACGCACGCGTCGGAATTTGTACACCCGCGTGATGATACCCTCCTCAGTGCGAGACTCTTCTAAGGGGTTGCCTTCCTTCTCACCGCTATCCACAGGGCCATCAAACCTTACCCAAACATGGGCATGGAGAGATACCTGCTTTTGCTCATAGGCAATCACCACGTCCTCCATACTGGAGAAATAGCGCCCACTGCCCAACTGCGGCTTGGGATTATCCACCGTGAGGTAGTAGCAGCCCAGCACCATATCTTGGCTAGGCGTTACGATCGGACGACCGGTAGCAGGCGACAGAATGTTATTGGATGCCAGCATCAGTAAGCGCGCTTCCGCTTGAGCTTCCAACGACAACGGCACATGCACCGCCATTTGGTCTCCGTCAAAGTCAGCGTTGAAGGCCGGACAAACGAGAGGATGAATCTGAATGGCTCGTCCTTCCACCAAAATTGGCTCAAAGGCTTGAATCCCCAAACGGTGTAGCGTAGGTGCCCGGTTTAGCATGACTGGGTGTCCTTCAATCACCTCTTCCAACACATCCCAAATGCTGGGATCATTGCGCTGGATCAGCTTCTTCGCCGCCTTGATATTGTTGACCAAGCCTTGACGAATGAGGCGATGAATGACGAAGGGCTGGAATAGCTCAATGGCCATTTCCTTCGGCAGCCCACACTGGTGCATCTTGAGGTTAGGGCCAACCACAATCACCGAACGTCCGGAGTAGTCTACCCGTTTCCCCAGCAAGTTTTGCCGGAATCGTCCTTGCTTCCCTTCAATAATGTCAGACAAGGATTTCAGGGGACGGTTATTCGCGCCGACGACAGTACGTCCTCGCCGACCGTTATCAATCAACGCATCTACCGCTTCTTGGAGCATGCGCTTTTCATTGCGCACAATGATTTCCGGAGCCAGAATTTCCTGGAGACGGGCTAGGCGATTATTGCGGTTGATCACTCGACGATAGAGATCGTTCAAGTCGGAGGTCGCAAATCGTCCCCCATCGAGCTGCACCATGGGGCGAAGATCCGGCGGAATCACCGGAATCACGTTGAGCACCATGTGCTCCGGTCGAGAACCGGTGGCTACAAAGTTGTCGATCACCCGCAGGCGCTTAATCAACTTGGCGCGTTTTTGCCCCTTGGCACCAGCAATTTCTTCCCGCAGTTGCTCTGCCTCAGCTTCTAGGTTTAGATCTTCTAGAAGTCGCTGGAGGGCTTCAGCGCCAATTCCAACTTCTACGCCAGACAGATCAGAATCTTCGCTGTACAGCTGATCTTCAATTTCGATCCACTGATCTTCCGTCAGCAACTGTTTATAGGTCAGGTTATCGGCATTACCTGGGCTCAACACCACATAGGCATTGAAGTAGACAATCTGCTCCACATCCCGCAACGGCATATCCAACAGGATCGCCATATAGCTAGGAATGCCCTTGAGATACCAAACGTGGGCAACCGGGGCAGCCAATTTGATATAGCCCATGCGGTGGCGGCGCACCCGTGACTCTGTTACCTCCACGCCGCAGCGCTCACAGACAATCCCTCTATGGCGCACCCGCTTGTATTTACCGCAGTGACATTCCCAATCCTTGGCGGGGCCAAAAATCCGCTCGCAGAACAGGCCATCCATTTCGGGCTTTAGCGTCCGGTAGTTGATGGTTTCAGGCTTGGTAACCTCACCCACTACCATGCCGTTGGGCAGGGTGCGCTCACCCCACTGCCGGATTCGGTCGGGCGATGCCAGCCCAATTTTGACGTAGTCGAACCGTTGCTCTATTTTGGGCATCCGTGATCACTTCCTTTAATAGTGCTGACAGAGGAACTGGGACAGAGAGAATCGTGGGACGATAGGCGATCGCTTCGGGCTAAGCCGTGGCGTTAGGAAACTGAGCTCCTAGTCCATGGAACATCATCGCAACCGAGGGCGATCGCCTCTCCCCTAGAGTTGTTCTCCAACTTCTTCAGTGTCTTCCTCACGGGACACTGATTCATAGGTGGGGCGTGATGGAGCCCGACGACTACTAACGTCTGCCATGAGATCCACTTCCACATCGCGGCTGCTGCCGTCTTCATTGGTTTCAAGCTTGTGAGCAGCAATATCTAAACAGAGGGACTGCAGCTCTCGCATCAAAACCTTAAAGGACTCAGGGGTGCCAGGACGGGGAATTGCCTTGCCTTTAACAATGGCATTGAGCGCCTCATTACGTCCCTGCATATCATCCGACTTCACGGTCAGAAGCTCTTGCAGCGTATAGGATGCACCAAAGGCCTCCAGCGCCCAAACTTCCATTTCTCCAAATCGCTGACCCCCTTGCTGAGCCTTACCGCCCAAGGGCTGTTGAGTCACCAAGGAGTATGGCCCGGTTGAGCGGGCGTGAATCTTATCGTCCACTAAGTGAACCAGCTTCAGCATATAAGCTGTACCCACCGTCACCGGACGATCAAATGGCTCGCCTGTTCGCCCGTCATAGACTTGGATCTTGCCAGGATTCTCTGGATCAAAGATCCAGTCTTTGCCTGTTGCCTCACGGGCTTCTAGCAGTTTGCCATGGGTGATGCTGCGGGACGCTTCCTGTCCATACATTTCGTCAAACGGCGTCACCTTGAAGCGAGTGTTGAGGTTGTGACCCGCCCAACCCAAGAGGCACTCAAAGACCTGACCCACGTTCATCCGAGACGGCACCCCTAGAGGATTGAGCGCAATGTCAATGGGCGTGCCATCAGGCAGATAGGGCATGTCTTCAATCGGCAAGATCCGGGAAATAATCCCTTTGTTGCCGTGGCGTCCAGCCATTTTGTCGCCCACCTGAATCTTCCGCTTCTGGGCCACATACACCCGAACTACCATGTTGGCACCGGGAGGTAGTTCATCCCCTTGCTCGCGGGTAAAGACGCGGACATCTACCACCCGACCTTTCTCACCGTTGGGCACTCGGAGGGAATTATCCCGCACATCTCGGGCTTTTTCCCCGAAAATAGCGCGCAGCAGCTTTTCTTCCGGTGGCTGGTCAGACTCGCCCTTGGGCGTCACCTTACCCACCAAGATGTCACTGGCTTCTACCCATGCCCCAATCCGAATAATTCCCGTTTCATCAAGCTGCCGCAGGGCATCTTCCCCAACGTTGGGGATTTCTCGGGTAATTTCTTCAGGGCCAAGCTTGGTTTGCCGCGCCTCAATTTCATACTTTTCAATGTGAATTGAGGTGTAGACATCTTCATACACCAAGCGTTCGCTAATGAGAATCGCATCCTCATAGTTATACCCTTCCCAGGGCATATAGGAGATGATCACGTTTTGACCGAGGGCAATCTCACCCCCTTCCGTGGCGGAACCATCGGCTAAAACCTGGCCAAGCACGACGCGATCGCCTTCAAAGACAATGGGACGTTGATTGAGACAGGTATCTTGGTTTGAGCGCTGGTACTTCTGAACAATATGTTCGATCTCCTGCCCCTGATCATCGCGCACCACAATCCGGGTGGCGTCCACGTAGACCACTTCCCCGTCAACCCGCGAGAGAATCACCATCCCCGAGTCACGGGCGGCCTGTGCCTCCAACCCCGTGCCCACCAGGGGACGCTCCGGACGCAGCAGGGGAACGGCCTGCCGCTGCATGTTCGAGCCCATCAAGGCTCGGTTGGCGTCATCATGTTCTAGGAAGGGAATCAGGGACGTGGCGACAGAAATAATCTGTACCGGAGAGATGGCCACATAGTCCACCTCGGTGGGGGTGGTGGTGGTAAACTCCTGTCGGTAGCGCACCGGCACGGTTTCACCCAAAATATAGCCTTCTTCGTCTAGGGGAATATCCCCCGGAGCCACCCGCAGGTCGTCTTCTTCATCCGCCGTCATATAGAGCGGCGCTTGCTCCTTCAGCACCCGGCCATTTTCTACCGGGTAGGACGGCGTTTCAATAAACCCATAGGCATTGACGCGCGCGTGGGTGGCCAAGGAGCCAATCAGACCAGCGTTCGGGCCTTCTGGCGTCTCAATGGGGCAAATCCGTCCGTAGTGAGAGGGGTGAATATCTCGCACCGCAAACCCTGCCCGTTCACGGGTGAGACCACCTGGGCCCAAGGCGCTGAGACGACGTTTGTGGGTCAGCTCTGCCAGGGGATTGGTTTGATCCATAAACTGGGAAAGCTGAGAAGACCCGAAGAATTCCTTGATGGCAGCCACCAAGGGCTTAGGGTTCACCAAAGAGGCTGGGGTCAGCGATTCGGCATCCGACACGGTCATCCGTTCCCGAATGATCCGCTCTAGGCGATTGAGGCCAACGCGCACTTGGTTTTGCAGCAACTCGCCCACCGATCGCACCCGACGGTTGCCTAAGTGGTCGATGTCATCGATGGTGCCGATGTCAAACTCTAGGTTGATCAGATAATCGATCGCCGCCAGAATATCTTGAGGCGTCAGCACCCGCATGGTGTCAGGAATACTCAGGCGCAGCTTGCGATTGAGCTTGTAGCGTCCCACGCGTCCGAGGTCGTAGCGCTTGGGATCAAAGAAACGAGACTCCAGCAGTTGTTGCCCACCAGACACCGTCGGCGGCTCACCGGGACGCAATTTGCGATACAGCTCCATGAGAGCTTCGTCTTCGCTAAATTGCCCTTCTTTATCGATCGTCTTTTGGAAATACTCAGGGTGGCGTAGGGCATCAAAGATTTCGCTATCGTTCAAGCCTAGGGCCTTGAGCAAGACCTGGGCAGACAGCTTACGGGTTTTATCAATCCGCACCCAAACCAGGTCGTTTTTGTCGGTCTCAAACTTCAGCCATGCGCCTCGGTTGGGGATGAGACTTGCATTGTAGGTACGCCGACCATTTTTGTCGGTTTCCGCTTTGTAGTAGACCCCAGGGCTACGGACAATTTGATTAACAATGACACGCTCTGCCCCGTTGATGATGAAGGTACCGCGATCGGTCATCAAGGGAAGATCGCCAATGAAGACTTCCTGCTCCTTAATCTCACCCGTTTCTTTGTTAATGAGTCGAGTGGGAACATACATCTGTACGGCGTAGGTACTATCCCGCCGCTTAGCTTCATCGACGTCATACTTCGGACGCTTGAGTTTGTAGTTTTGCCCAAGGAAATGAAGTTCTAGCTTCCCGGTGTAGTCGGTAATTGGGGAGTAGCTATTGAGTTCTTCAATCAATCCTTCTTCAAGGAACCAACGGAAACTAGCCCGCTGAATCTCAACTAGGTCTGGTAGAGTGAAGGCGGGTGAAGTCTGGGTTAAATTAGTCATGCGTCTCCTCAAGCAAGTCACGCCCTATGGGTGGTCAAGATTACTCTTGGTGGGTGAGTGTCGTCAACACAAAAATTCAGACCCTACAATCCTGTAGAGACTGATCTCGTCAAACTCACGGATGATGCGATCGCCAAGCAAATCGGGTCAAATATAAATAGCAACTTTCACGGCGTAAAAGCAATGGTCGGGTAATAGTTGGGTCAGTAATAAGCAAGGGCACGTAGGTAGGCTTTAGATCGGACGGGCATCCCAACCATAGATTAACGAAGAAGTTTAGGAATTGGGTCATTCCCTGGGTTAGCATCAAGGTCTTTAACAGCAAACGTGACGACGGCGTTATCACGAGACGTAACAGCGGGCACTGATCTAAGAGATCTTAGAACGACAAGCCCTCCATGCAATCACTGAGCCGGGTCATATAGACATGAACTGGTTTTACTATTATGCCCCAATAACTTGACTCTAACCGAAAAATATGCGAGGGATTCCTAGAACTGCCTAGGCAAGACGAACGTCTAGATGTTCCTAGAGACCTGAACTCGCACAGGGTGTCGGAACAGTCACCCCAAACAAACGGCAGGCATTTTGCGTTGTCTGGGTGGCGATCGCTTCCAAGGAAACACCTCTCAGTTCCGCTAGCTTTTCGGCTACAAACCGCACATGGGCCGGCTGGTTGCGGCGTTCCTTGCGTTTTGGCACCGGGGATAAAAAGGGACAGTCTGTTTCGATCAAAAGGCGATCGCTGGGGACAGCCTGAGCCGAAGCCTGAACCTGATGCGCATTCTTAAAGGTTACAATGCCGCTAAAGCTGATGTAAAACCCTAGGGCAAGAAATGCTTCTGTTTCCTCTGGGGTGCCACTCCAGCAATGCATCACACCCGTAACCGATCCCACCTGGCTGAAGAAATCTGTCAAAATGCGCTGCATCTCTACAGCCGCATCCCGACAATGGACAATGATGGGCAAGCCAAGGGCATGGGCGATCGCTAACTGAGCGCGAAAAACCTCAACCTGTTGCTCTTGATCATCAGCCTTGTAGAAATCCAAGCCCATTTCTCCAATGGCAACGACTCGTTGATCAGACTGGGCCAGGTTCTGAATTTGGGCCGCGGTCTGGTCTGTCCATTTATCAGCATCAAGGGGGTGGAGACCCACGGCGAAGGCGATTTCTGGAAAGCAGTTGGCGATCGCCTGGATTCTGGAAAACTCTGATGGCTCAACACAGGAATGGACGAGCCGAACCACGCCAGCATCGCGCCATGCTTGCGCTACTTCAGGCAAGTCGTCTTGGAAACTTTCAAAATTGAGGTGAACGTGGGTGTCGATCAACTGCATAGATGAACTGGCAAGATCTCCGTGGAGAACAACTCGGTGTGAGACACACGTTCAGGGGATGATAGCAGCAGGTTTGGGCACCCTAGATGGGGAAGCCCCTAAGAGCGTCACCCTAGGGTTTGGCTTTTAGGATGCAGCGGATGCCATCTTGGCCTTCATGGCCTTGGCTAGACGCGCTTTTCTGCGGGCACCGGTATTGCTATGCAACACGCCCCGCTTCACGGCTTTGTCGATTTTGCTGTAGGCGGCTGAGATGCGCTGTTCCACCTCTTGCTGAGCTTCCGGTGTCGGATTAGCAGCATAGGCGTCTAAAGCCGTAAAGTACCGCTTGATCAGCGTTCTGGATGCTGAACGATAGAACTTATTACGGAGACGATTGCGTTCCGCGATGTTGATGCGTTTAATTGCAGACTTGATGTTTGCCACGGCTCGAATCTAATTTAGGTGTAAGTGATCACAACTTTGGCGAAAATCTATCATAACAAAAGATGCCCCTTCTCGCGTAAATTCTGTCAAGGTTGTCAAGGGAATGACCATGATTGAGAGAAAATCCGAGTTAAGCTAGACAACAGAGGAGGTACTCAATCACTGGTGAATGTGATTTAGAGCCCGAATTGTTTAGATGACCCCTTCAGCATGTTTGCTACCTGGCGACCCGTTAGCAGGAGCGTCAAGGCAAACCCTAACCGTCTTCACTTAGCCCGTTTTAACTCTGCATGGCAATGCTTCGAATTATCAACCAGGTTTCAGAAGCGCGAACGGAACTACGGCGAATCTGCGATCGCACCCATGATGAGCAGATCGTTCATAAAGAGGCCACTGTACGAGAGGTGCTCCAATCTGTTCAGCGGCAAGGCGATCGCGCTTTGATCCACTACACCGAAGAGTTTGATCAGCGCACACTTAAGGTAGAAGACCTGCGGGTGAGCGGCTCTGAGCTGGATGCGGCCTATCAGCAGGTTTCTAAAGAGCTACTGGATGCCATCCAGCTAGCCCGTCGCAATATTGAAGCGTTCCATCGCCAGCGGGTACCCAAGAGCTGGGTGCAGTTTGGGGAAGACCATGTGGTGCTCGGCAAGCGCTATACGCCGGTAGACCGAGCGGGGCTATACATCCCAGGGGGGCGGGCGTCCTACGTGAGCACGGTGTTGATGAATGCTGTTCCCGCCAAAGTAGCTGGGGTGCCTCGCATCGTCATGGTAACGCCGCCGGGGCCTGAGAAAGCCGTGAATCCTGCCATTCTAGTGGCGGCCCAGGAAGCTGGCGTCCAGGAAATTTATCGCGTGGGCGGGGCCCAGGCGATCGCCGCCCTGGCCTACGGCACCGAAACCATTCCCAATGTGCATGTGATTACGGGGCCAGGTAATATCTATGTGACCCTGGCCAAGAAGCTGGTCTATGGCACCGTGGGCATTGATTCCCTAGCCGGGCCCTCAGAAGTGCTGGTGATTGCTGACCAGTCTGCCAATCCGGTCTATGTTGCCACCGATCTCCTGGCTCAGGCAGAGCATGATCCCATGGCTGCCGCTATTTTGATCACCACAGACGTCAGCCTTGGGCGACAGGTGGTTGCTGAAGTGGAGCGGCAGTTGGTGAACCATCCCCGGCGGCTGCTCACGGAAAAAGCGATCGCCCACTATGGCTTGGTCATCGTTGTCGATTCCCTGGATGTGGCGGTGGAGCTTTCCAATGAGTTTGCGCCAGAACATTTAGAGCTAGAAGTCACCGATCCCTGGGGGCTGATGGAGGGGGTTCGCCATGCCGGAGCTATTTTCCTCGGCTCCTCCACCCCAGAGGCGATCGGCGACTACCTGGCTGGGCCCAACCATACCCTGCCCACCTCCGGTGCAGCGCGCTACGCCTCTGCTCTAGGGGTTGAGACCTTTATGAAGCATTCCAGCCTAATTCAATATTCCCCCGCAGCTCTGCGTAAGGTTGCCCATGCCATTGACTTGCTGGCTACCTGTGAAGGCTTGCCCTCCCATGCAGATTCGGTTAAACGACGAATTGAAGACACCGACGATCCCCAAGATCCATAAGCGATCGCTCATGGGGTGCTGGCAACCTGCTGTTGAGTTTCCAGGAACGTCCGCAACCGCCAGAGGCTCAGGGTTTGTCCCAGGTTGATCGGCAGCATAGAGACACCCGCCAGACTAGACTGAACCCAGCCATCGCCCCATTGCCATTCATGGACACCGTCTATCGATTGGCTCATGAGCAGTTCTAGGGTCTGATCGCCCAAGAGGGTGACTTGATGCTGAATGGCGATCGGGCCAATCCAGCTTGTAAAGGTGCTGCCTAGGGTGAGAGTATCCGCTTCTCCGATCGACAACGATTGGGGATAGAGCCACCGACGCAGTTGTGCCCCTTGGATCAGGCTGTCGCGAATGGCGGTACCCGATGCATTGATCTCAATACGGAGGTCGCTGTGCTGAAATGTTCCGAGCATGGTGATTCCTGTCTTGGTGGACTGAGGGGGCAACCTGCCCTAGAGCGAAGATTGCCCCAAGGGCGATCGCTCCCTCATTTCATCCTAGAGGGAGATCTCTCCAGCGAACACCCAGACTCACACCGTAGAATAAAAACTAGTATTGTTACGAACTATGTAGGGTTCCTATGGCAGATCAGCTAATTCGAGCAACCGCAGCCGATGGAGGGATTCGGGCCGTTGGCGTTATCACCACCCGTTTGGCAGATGAAGCACGGCAGCGACACAACCTCTCCTATGTGGCATCAGCCGCCCTGGGGCGCACCATGTCTGCAGGGCTTTTGTTGGCTTCCAGCATGAAGCGTCCAGAATCCCGAGTGAATATTCGCATCAACGGCGATGGCCCCCTGGGGGGAATTTTCGTTGATGCAGGGCTTGATGGCACCGTACGCGGCTACGTGGATTGTCCCTCCGTGGAGCTGCCTCCTAACGATCGCGGCAAATTGGACGTGGGCACCGCCGTGGGCCGCAATGGCTACCTCTACGTGGTGCGAGATGTGGGCTACGGTTATCCCTATTCCAGTACCGTTAATCTTGTCTCAGGGGAAATTGGGGATGACATCACCGCCTATTTGGTGAACTCTGAGCAAACCCCCTCCGCCTTGGTCTTGGGCGTTTTCGTCAGCGCCGAAGGGGTGACTGCGTCGGGGGGCATTCTGATCCAGGTTTTACCCAAGGCTGCTCGGGACGAGGCCTTGGTGGAAAAACTAGAGGCACGAGTCTCTGCGCTATCGGGATTTACACCGTTACTACGGGCAGGTAAAACCTTGCCGCAAATCTTCGAAGAGCTCCTAGGCGATATGGGGCTCGTGCATTTGCCCGGCACCCAAATGCTGAATTTTCACTGTGGCTGTTCCTTTGAGCGAATGTTGGGAGCCTTAAAGCTGCTGGGTGAAGACGAACTTAAGGACATGATTATCAAGGATGATGGCGCAGAGGCCACCTGTCACTTCTGCAACGAAGTCTACCGGGCCAATAGCCACCAACTCGAACAGGTGATCTCCGAGCTCAAAACAGAGTCCTCAGTGTGACCTCCTCCGCTCACCCGAGCGGGTAGCGATCGCCTCCCAGGTTGCCTACTCCCAGTTCATTTCTCCCGGTTCATTTATTGGGAAGGGGGACTAGGGTCGGGAGGCGTCGCCACTGAGTCTGACGTATCCGCTGGGCTTGGGGCCGCTGGGTTCGATGCTGAATCTGTTCCAGGCTTGGATGGCGTCTCAAGGCGGGCGGCGGGCGGGCTACTCTCCTGCTCAGGAGGTGCGATGGGCATGGGAATTTCTTCCACGGCTGGCAGCTTCTCAATGGCCAGACGTGATGGACTTGTGCCCCCCGATAATCGCTTCAGAAGTTTAGGGCGGGGATCATGCAAAAGATAAATGATGCGATCGCCCGCCTGGAACTCTTCAGAAGCAGGGATGACCTGCAGCTGATTTTGCCGTTCTAACAGAAGCGGTACAAGCTCTCCAGTTCGAGTCAGCGCTCGCAGGTGGGCTTGCTGAAAGAGTAAGCCCGGCTCCCGCAACGTCGTTTCCCCTAGTTTGACCGCATCATCGTCCACATAGCGATTCCAGGTCTTAAACGGCATGAATTCCATAAACGCAGTCTGAACCCTCGTTTTATTGGTCGTAGGGTTCGGAGGTTTATTCGCCTTGCCAGGTTTAGTCGGTTGAGACTCGGCATTACTAGTTTTGCCATCCCCAGGGACAACCGCCAACACCCTCGGAGGCTGAAACTCTTCCGCTGCCCGCTGAGCTAGGACAGAGTTCACCTCGCCATTATTGGTCATCGCTAGGAAAGTACCTGCCGTAGACAGCCCGGCCTCTTCCAACACGTCCGTATCGAGGGCACTTCTGGCAAAGACCGTTAGATTTTCCCGCTCAGCCTCTTGACAAGCCTCCTGGTCGGTATCAATCAGCACGACGGTTTCTCCCCGCTCCTGAAACAATCGAGCAATCAGGCGACTGATGGGATTGCAGCCCACAATGATTGCGCCTGTCACCTCGGTTGAGTTCACCCGCAGAAGTTTTGCTACCCAGCGTGCGGTTAGCCCCTGCAACAGCACCGTGGAAATAATGGTCAGAAAAACCAAAGCTTTAATCGCATCTCCACCGCTAATGCCCCGCTCGGTCAACAGGATGGCAAACAGAGAGGCAACAGAGGCTGAAACAATGCCCTTGGGGGCTACCCAGGCAATAAACAGCTTTTGCCGCCAGTTGAGCGTGCTCGTCCAAGTGCATGTCCATACCGTGATGGGCCGTACCACAAACATCAGCACGGCTACGGTGAATACTGCTCCGCGACCTAGGGCAAAAATACTGGCAATCGATAAATCTGCAGCCAGCAGGATGAAGAGAACCGATACCGCTAGGATGGTGAGCTGCCCTTTAAAGCGACGAATCAGCCGTTCTTCCGGCACCGAAGAGGCCCGCAGGACAATCCCCGCCACCACCGTTGCCATCAGTCCAGCCTCGCTGCGAATGGTTTGGGCTAGACCAAAGAGTCCCCACAAGCCTGCGAGGACGACCAGGTTTCTGAGTTCTTCGGATAAAAAATTGGCCTGTTTCAAAATGAAGCCCAGCAGCCATCCCCCCATCATGCCGATGACGACACCAATGCCCAGGCGCAAAATCAGCCCGTTCACAATGGAGAGAAAATCTGCGTCGCCATTCAGGATCAGATCTAAGACCACCACCGCGAGGATAGCTCCCACGGGGTCAATCAGCACCGCCTCCCCTTCTAGCAAGGTAGCAATTTGGCGATCGACCTTGACCTGTTTGAGCAGCGGTGCAACTACCGTGGGGCCCGTCACCACCACCAGCGCCGCATACAAAAAAGCCAAGGGCCAGGGAAACTCGCCCAGCCAGTGGGCGGCCATGCCTCCACCAATCAGGGTAATCAAGGTACCGATCGTCACCAAGTTTTGGAGACTGCCCGATACCTTCCCCAGCTCTTTAAGCTGCAGATTCAGACCACCTTCAAACAGAATGACGGCTACGGAGAGGGCAACAATTACCTCCAACCCCGTCCCCAACACTTGGGGGTGTAGCAGCCCGATGCCATCTGTGCCAAGCACAATGCCAAACAGCAGCAGGAAGACAATACTAGGAACCTTGAGATAATCAGCAACCACTTGGGCGCTGATGCCGGCGATGATCGTCATCACCATCTGTATCGTGATCTCAAAGGATGCGTCCATAGACCTTAGGCAAACGGGCTAACCGTTAAGTAATGAGGTCGATAACGCTGTGACATGCTGTGGCTGTCCTGAACAACATCAATAACAAAAGGCATGACGTCAGGGAAAGCAAGACCATCCATGATTATTCCTTCCCTTATAGTTCATCTTGCTAGCTTTGACACTAGGTTGGCCCAAGCTAGATTGCGATTCAAGTCAGGCCACGCATCCTGTGCGGAACCCGAGAACCTCGATGAACCGAACTAGTAAAGCTGTGTACCCATGAGCTGAATGATGACCCAGACTCCTGTTCAAGACGGGGGAGTCTTGACGTTAAGTCCATCTGAATGATGGAGATAAGAAGAGTCTGCAGCAGGGCAGGTCACGTCTAAAACCTCTATACACCGTAGCAAACAGTGAGGGAACCTGCTGGATTCCGCAAAACAGGTCTCAGCCCACAGTTTGAGGTCAACCGTTTTAGGTCACCCCAAGGATGCTGCGGGGCAGCCTATTTCCGTGTCTTAGGCTACAGTTCGTTCAGCATACCATTCTGGCTGGCGTGCTGTAAGCGATCGCTCCCTGAGGATGCCTGAGAGACCTGGTTGGGGCTAGTTGAATGCTGACTCACCCAGGGGATCAAGCTAGGGCAGAGGATCCCAAGTCAGGCGGTACATCTTGCCAGCGACCAGAACCCACAGCGCGGATCGCCTCGGGCAGGGACAGCGCTCCGGTATACAGGGCACGTCCCACAATCACGCCGGTGACTCCTAGGGACTCTAGCCCCAGCAGGCTGAGCAAATCGCGGGTATGGCTGATGCCTCCCGACGCAATCACCGGTACAGGACTGGCGATCGCGACTTCTCGGAGAGATTCGCAGTTGGGGCCTTGCAGCGTGCCATCGCGATGAATATCTGTATAGATGATGGCGCTGGCACCGGCAGCAGACATGCGGGTCACCAGATCGATCGCGTCAATTTCTGAGGTTTCTAGCCAGCCTCGGGTCGCCACCTTGCCATTGCGGGCATCAATGCCCACGATGATGCGCTGGGGAAGATCCTGGCAAAGCTGGGCAACCTTGTCTGGTTGCTCAACGGCGATGGTGCCAACAATCACCTGCTGCACGCCTAAATCAAGGAGCTGCTCTACACTTTGGCGATCGCGGAGGCCACCGCCCACCTGCACCGGCACGTCTACTGCCTTGAGGATGGCAGCGATCGCTTTTTGATTCACCGGGTGTCCGGCCTTGGCTCCATCGAGGTCAACCAAATGGAGACGGGTGGCCCCTTGCTCGACCCAGGCTTGGGCAACAGCGACCGGATGTTCATCAAACACTTCTGACTGGCTATAGTCGCCCTGATAGAGGCGCACACATTGTCCATTCAGCAGGTCAATAGCTGGGATAATATCCATAAACGCGACTTAACAGCATAACGGGCATTGCCCTCGCCCATCGGTCTTTCTGAGCCAGACCGAGATGGGTTTGGAGAGGATCCATGGAGCGCGTCCTGTCCTAGGCAACCTGGGGATCAACCTGATCGGGCGTCCAGGATCCTAGGCAGAACGACACAGACTCTCATTGTACGAGGTGATGTGCCTGTGCGGGGGCAGATGGAGGTAAGCAGGGTGCCTCAGGGGGGTATGGCAGGGCCAAAGGCTGAAGAAACCGTGGTGATCCTGGGCTAGACACCCCGAAATCTTTTAAGCTCAAGATAGATACACCATAGCTCCATTGCTGCCCAGCGGTTGATGTATTGGCAGCTCCACCGGCGGCACTGCTTGAGAAGCCCAGTCTGGAGTTGTGATACTCCTAAGAACATTTTTTTATCGTTATGCAAACAGCTCCCAATTCTGCCCAATTGCCTGAAACCTTGCCCACTGACCAACCCTTGCCCACCGCCCAGCTCCGAACCATTGTGCTGGATGTCGGCGGCATGAAATGTGCAGGCTGTGTGCGAGCGGTGGAACACCAACTCCAGCAGTGTGAGGGAGTGGTCAGCGCCACGGTGAACCTCGTCACCGAAACGGCGTTGGTGGAATGTGATGGGGACATGGTAGAGCAGACCCTAGCCACGCAGCTCACGGAGGCGGGGTTTCCTAGCCAGGTGCGCCAAGCTGACGCCACGCCTAGTGAATCCTCCAGCCCAACTGAGCCCGATCGCTCCTCTTGGCACTTGGCGATCGCCACTCTCCTGCTCCTGCTGTCTACCCTAGGACACTTTGACCATCTAGGATTGCCTAGCCTACCGGGGCTGAGCAGCATTGGCTTTCATTGGGGGTTAGCCACCCTCGCACTCCTTGGCCCTGGGCGGCCAATCTTGGTGGATGGATGGCGAGGACTGCGGCGCTTGATGCCCAATATGAACACCCTGGTGGGCTTAGGCACCGTCACGGCCTACAGCACGAGTGTGTTGGCTCTCCTGCTACCACAGCTTGGCTGGGAATGCTTTTTTGATGAGCCTGTCATGCTGGTGGGCTTTATTGTCCTGGGACGCACCTTAGAGCAGCGGGCAAGGCAACGGGCTGCCAAGGCATTTCGAGCCCTGTTAGCACTGCGGCCGACTGTGGCCAGGCTGGTGGTCGATCGCTCCGATCCAGCGCGATCGCTTACGGCGAGTCATCAAGAAGTGCCCGCGGAGCAGGTGCAGGTGGGGCAATGGCTGCAGGTGTTGCCGGGGGATAAACTGCCCGTGGATGGCGAGGTGATCCTAGGGCAAACCACGGTCAATGAGTCCATGCTCACGGGAGAAGCCATGCCCGTGGTCAAGCGGCCGGGGGATCGCGTCGTTGCAGGTAGCTTCAACCAATCGGGGGCGATCGCCATTCAAGCCACCCGCATTGGCAAGGACACCACCCTGGCGCAGATTATTCAGCTCGTCGAAACAGCGCAAACCCGTAAAGCTCCGATCCAGCGCTTGGCCGACACGGTGGCGGGCTACTTCACCTACGGGATCATGGCGATCGCTAGCCTGACCTTCCTCTTTTGGTATGGATTGGGCACGCGCCTTTGGCCCATGGTCTTACAGGGTTCAGACCCCATGATGCACCATGGGCTAGCCTCCATGATCGCCCCCACCGCCGCCTCTCCCTTATTGCTGAGCCTCAAACTAGCGATCGCAGTCTTGGTGATCGCCTGCCCCTGTGCCCTTGGTTTAGCCACCCCCACGGCCCTATTGGTGGGATCGGGGATTGGAGCCGAGCGCGGCTTGCTGTTGCGGGGCGGGGATGTCTTGGAAAAGGTGCATCAGCTCACCACCCTGGTGTTTGATAAAACTGGAACCCTGACCACCGGCCATCCCATCCTCACCGACTGCCTCCCCCAAACCGCAGATATCACCGCCGAGCACCTGCTGCAACTGGCCGCCACCGTGGAAGCCGGCACCCGTCATCCCATTGCCGAAGCGATTGGCAATGCCGCCCATCACCAAGCCCTATCCCACTTAACCGTGCAGGATGTTCAAACCTATCCCGGCTCCGGCGTCGTCGCTCGTTTGGGCGATCAGGTCGTACGTTTAGGCACCGCCGATTGGTTTAGCCAAGAACAGGTGGCGATCGCCCCTGCCACCCAGCAACTTGCCGATCAGCTTGCCAGCCAGGGTAAAACAGTGGTGTATGTGTCCCTAGATCAAAGCACTGTGGGGCTAATTGCCGTAGCCGATGCACTGCGGGACGATGCCCGAGCCACCCTCGATCGCCTGCGGCAGATGGGCTTAACCGTCATGATGATGACCGGCGATCGCGCCATCTCAGCCCAGGCCATCGCCCAGCAACTCGCCCTAGAACCCCACCAAGTTCTGGCTGGTGTTCGCCCCGATGCCAAGGCCGACGCGATCGCTCAGTTGCAGGCCACAGGGCAGCGGGTTGCCATGATTGGCGATGGAATCAACGATGCCCCCTCCCTCGCCCAAGCCGATATCGGTATCTCCCTGCATTCTGGCACCGAGGTGGCGATCGAAACCGCCGACATTATCCTCATGCGCGATCGCCTGATGGACGTTGTGGAAGCCATCCGCCTAAGCCAAGCCACGTTCAACACGATCCGCCAAAACCTAGGTTGGGCTTTGGCCTATAATCTAATCGGCATTCCCCTAGCTATGGGAGCGTTGCTGCCAGGGTTCGGCATTTTGCTCAGTCCAGCAGCGGCCGGAGCCCTCATGGCATTTAGTTCAGTCACGGTAGTGTCCAATTCACTCCTGCTGTACCGCCATTCCACTGTGGATTAGGTATGCGTTCAGGATGGGTTAGAACTTTAGTCCAGATGACGATTCTGGCTGCTGTAATAGTCAAGTTAGATGGGGCAGGGCAGCGATTGGAGTAGGCTATGCTGATGGAAGATTAGGTAGGACTAGAGAACCTTCCCAGTCCTTGAGCCAGACCCTTGATCTCCCATTCAATCGGAGCAGGGATAGCCAGCAGGGTAAGCATTGGGCACGTTAGACCATCTAGCGGGTGCCATTCTCAGATTTGACTCTGACATGAGGGTGCTAGGCTGGTTGACTGACAAATCTTTTTGCCTAGGCTAGATTGAGCAACGTCAAACCCAGTACCAGCCTGGATTTCATTGGGTTACGCTGACGCTAACCCAACCTACGTGAGAGTCAAGATCGCAGGAGTTTTGTCCGTCAATCAGGGGTGCTAGGTTTAAACCCGTCAACCATCGGTTCAAATGTGAGTTCTATCTCTCCATCTGCCCAAAATGCTCCCTAGGCTGTAATGCTGTTCGAGCAAGATCATAAATAATCGGTACATCTTGATCTCTTCACCGGGACTAGGAGTACAGTTAGAAAAGAGAATTTAGAGGTTAGAATCCAGAAACCTCTGATATACGATGCCCTATCTCCGATCTTGATGTACTTCCGTTGTCCTAGGAGGGTGCAGATCGCTCACGGGGTGTCTATTATAAGTATGCCTTTCAAGTAAAACCTACGTTTAGTTAGTAGTCGCACTACCAGTTGTCCATGCCTTCAGAACCTCACCAAAACCATCTGCTGATTATAGAAGACAATAAAGGACGGCGAGAGTTCACTTTGGATAGTCCGGTGTATTCGATTGGTCGTGATCCTAAGTGTGATATTCGGTTAGTCTCTCAATTTGTCTCACGCCGCCACGCTACCCTTGTGCAACTGCCAAATGACGATGGCAGTTTTTACTATCGCATTGTCGATGGCAACCTTAAGGGAAAGCCCAGTGCCAATGGGCTGCTGATTAATGGCCGCAAAGTGCAGGCCCACGACCTTGAAGATGAAGATAAGGTGGTTTTTGGCCCGCAAGTCTATGCCATTTATTACTCGTTGAAGCGGGATGCTATTTCCACCGTGCCTCCCGATGAGTTTGACATCACCCTCATCAGCCCCAATATGGTGGATGGAGATGATGATGACGATGATGATGACTCCGATGAACCGGATACGGATCTGAGAATTATATGACTGGCGAGAGACCTAAGCCACCTGTGGGCCAGGGTTAAAGGGTTCTTGTCACGATAATCTGGGCTAGGGGCGATCGCCAAGCCTAAGGTTGCCCGCAGACGTCAGGGTTATGCGTTGACGTTGAGGTCAGCCATGCTGATGGGGGAGGTGACGTTCAGCATCAAGGCTGAACGACCAGCCCTCTAGCCCTCCCATGTTGGTTGATGGATCAAAAGACCCTCCCCCAAAGTTCCTGCCTTGCTTTGGAAGCACCTGCACCCCTTTCTTGCTCCTTCTCTTCTACAACATGAGCAGGGGTTGGGGGATGAGGAGAAGCGATGGGCCCGCCCATCAGCCTCAACTGACAGGACAATGGGTGCCGTCATGGATTAGAACAACGGCACCCAAACAGATTGACTATCGGCTTCTCAGTCGTTGCGCCTAGGCTGGGGTTGAGGCGTGCTCCACCAATTTCCACTGACGATGATCGGCGATCGCTTGATTCACATGATCAAACATATCGCGGCAATGGTTTTGAGTGTGCAGCGGCAATTCTTCGTTTTTAATGACCAGTTTGAGGCGAACTTCCGTCGCCGTCGTCACGTTGCGATCGATTAAAGCCTCCACGGTCACCAGCTTGCCAAAGACCACGGAGCCCGGCACTTCCCGGGCCATCAAATAGTCACCCGTGTCGTAAATAATATCGAAGTTGCATATCATCAGCACCTCCGCCAGCATCGCGGAGAAGCGTTCTGCGGGGGTTTCAAGAGTAAATAAACTTGTATAACGTGCCATAAGTGACTCCGGCTAAGCGGACTAAAAACTGGATCTAGCTCTATGCAAGCATTTGCTAAGGGCAAGAGCAACTAATCAACGGGATAATTGTTCGCGAGGAGATGCAGATGTCACCGTTCAGCGCCCATAGAATCTAACACGAGAGACCTCAACCAATGATCAACAGGAACCGTCTAGGGGAATGAAATCAGGAGGTGGCGTTGCACCGGGCATTTAGTGTAAGCATGGTCTGCGTTACGGTTCCCCAGGATGCCGAAGGGGGTGGAGCAGCCATGCCCTCTGACTCCACCTTAACGAGTTTTGCTAAAACAGGGGATCCCTCAAGGGTCGATATAAGGATTGAATAGTGAATCGTTAGTAGACCGTTCACCGCAACAGAGACCTGGCCGGGATAGTTCGTCTATTTAATTCAGTTGAATTTGTTTAGCTGTTCGGTCGGTAGACTATTCAGGAGACCATTCAGGATTCATTCAACGTGGTCTGTGTGGCCTTAGAGTATTATAGACGAGCTCATTTTTCAAACGATTGGCGGAAATTGCACAGCGCGGCATGACAGGCAAGTTGATTGTGATGGAAGGGGGAGAGGGTGGCGGCAAGACGACGCAGCTTCACTACCTCCATCGTTGGTTATGTCAATTACCGGCGGTGCAGTCTCTGCAAGCAGAGGGGCAGATCACCGATATTGTGGTGACCAGGGAGCCAGGGGGCACCCTCACGGGGCAACGTATTCGCCAACTCCTTCTGGATGCATCTCTAGAGGAGTCCCTGAGCGATCGCACAGAACTGTTGCTCTATGCAGCCGACCGGGCCCAGCATGTAGACCATTGGCTCAAGCCTCGATTAGCGGCGGGAGCTTGGATTTTATGCGATCGCTATAGTGCTTCCACGGTGGCCTATCAAGGCTATGGGCGCGAGTTAGACCTGGCTTTGATTGATCAACTCAATCAGATCGCTACGGGCGGCCTAGTTAGTGACTTAACCCTGTGGCTGGATGTTCCAGTTGAGGTTGGCTTAGGTCGGGCCCAGGCTCGGGGTAAGAGCGATCGCATGGAGCAGGCTAGTCTAGCGTTTCACCACCGGGTGCGCCAGGGCTTTAGCCAGGTGTTTGCCCAGGCGACCTACCCGGTGGAACGCATTGATGCCATTCCGGATGAAGTGACCGTTGCCCAGCACATCCAATCCGCCATGTTGCCATGGTTACGCCAATGGTATCCGACCCATTTTCCGGGCTGATCGGACAACCCCAAGCTGTTCAACTCCTGACCGCAGCGATCGCCCAAGAGCGAGTTGCGCCGGCCTATTTATTTGTGGGTGCGCCGGGCATTGGTCGGCGCTTGGCGGCGCGGGCCTTTGCCGAATGCTTGCTCCAGGGAGGGTTACAGAACCAAGATGGCAGCGATCGCGGCCAACACCTGCGTCAGCGCATTGCTGAGGGCAACCATCCTGACCTGCTGTGGGTGGAGCCGACCTATCTCCACCAAGGACAATTGCTGACGGCGGCAGAAGCGGAGGAGCAGGGCGTTAAACGTCGTACCCCGCCTCAGATTCGCCTCGAACAAATTCGCCGCATTGCTCAGTTTCTCGGTCGCCCGCCCTTGGAAGCACCTCGTTCGGTGATCGTCCTTGATGACGCCAATACCATGGCCGAAGCGGCCGCCAATGGCCTGCTCAAAACCCTAGAAGAGCCCGGTCGAGCTACGTTGATGTTGATTGCCCCCAGCTTAGATTCGCTGCTGCCTACCTTGGTCTCCCGCTGCCAGACCATTCCCTTTCGGCGGCTAGAGCCCGCAGCGATCGCCCAGGTGTTGACCCAGGTGGGCCAGACGGAGCTGCTAGAGCAACCGGATATTCTCGCCCTCGCCCAGGGCAGTCCTGGGGAAGCGATCGCCAACTGGCAGCACCTGCAAACGATTCCCCCCGAGATTCTGGAGGCGATCGCCACCCTGCCTACCACTATGCGATCCGCCTTGGAGCTGGCCCGCACCCTGGCCGCCCAGCCCCCCGAGACTCAGCTATGGCTAGTGGACTATTGGCAGCAAAAACTTTGGTACACCCATCAGCAGGCCGCCGCTCTCCCTCACCTAGAACAGGCCCGCCGCTGTTTACTCACCTTCGTCCAGCCTCGATTGGTGTGGGATGTCACCTTGCTCAATCTCCTAGAGCTTGTACAATAGCCAGAGTTTAGGCAAGGTCTGGACAGGTTCACACCGCTTGACCCTTCAACCCAATCATTTAACCCAAGAAGCAACTATGGTGCGTGCAGCGATCGGCATTATTGGCGGCAGCGGGCTCTATCAAATGGATGCCCTCACCGATCTCCAAGAGATCCACATAGAAACTCCCTTCGGAGCACCCTCCGACGCGATCCGAGTGGGCACCCTCGACCAAACCCCTGTGGCCTTCCTAGCCCGCCATGGCCGCCACCATCACCTACTGCCTTCGGAACTGCCGTTTCGCGCCAATATCTACGCTATGAAACAACTGGGGGTCGAGTATCTGATCTCGGCGTCAGCGGTGGGATCCTTGCAGGCTGAGATGAAACCCCTGGATATGGTGCTCCCGGATCAGTTTATCGATCGCACCAAAAACCGAGCATCCACCTTTTTTGGCGACGGCATTGTGGCCCATGTGGCCTTTGCCGACCCCATTTGCCCGAAGCTTTCCCAGGTGTTGGCAGAGGCGATCGCCAGTCTGCAGCTTGAGAACGTCACCCTCCATCAAGGCGGCACCTATGTCTGCATGGAAGGGCCCGCCTTTTCCACCAAGGCAGAATCCAACCTCTATCGCAGTTGGGGCGCATCGGTGATTGGTATGACCAACCTGCCAGAAGCCAAGCTGGCCCGCGAAGCCGAGATTGCCTACGCCACCCTGGCCTTGGTCACCGATTACGACTGCTGGCATCCCGACCACGACAGCGTCACCGTGGAGATGGTGATCGGCAATTTAACCAAAAATGCCCAGAATGCCCAGCGGGTGATTCAAGAAACCGTGCGGCGATTGGCGCAAGATCCACCCGGATCAGACGCTCACTCCGCCTTAAAATACGCCATTCTCACGCCCTTAGACCATGTCCCTGAAGCCGCTAAGCAGCGCCTAGGGCTATTGCTGGACAAGTATCTGTAGACTGGTACCACAAGATAGAAGAACGAAGATAGAAAAACGAAAAGGATGTCCAGGACACACAAGGGTTCCCACCTGAGCAACTAGGCGGGTTGCTTCCGCCTCGGAGTACTAGCGCAACGAAGGAGGCGATCGCCCTCTGCATCCCCCGCCCGATCTAACCCAAGTTTTTGGGCAAACTAGTCCAGGAAAATAACCATTTCATCACAAATTCATCACAAACATTGCAAAAGTCGTAGGTAGACGGATAGCGGTTTCCCGATGGTTTGCCCTAAGATCAATGATTAACTGGCCTGCCAACTTGGCAAGCATGGAACATTGTTGAGGAAATGCCCGTGAGTCCAGAAACCCTTGTGCCATCGCTCGGCACTGCCCAGATCCCCTTTACGTCGGATGGCTTCGATCAGTACGTCATGTCCACCTACGGGCGCTTTCCATTAGCCCTAGAGCGAGGTGAGGGGTGTCGCGTGTGGGACACCGACGGGCGAGAGTATCTGGACTTTGTGGCCGGCATCGCCACCTGCACCCTGGGCCACGCCCATCCAGCCATGGTGGAGGCCATCAGTCAGCAAATTCGCACGCTGCACCACGTTTCCAACCTTTACTATGTGCCATCCCAGGGGCAGCTTGCCCAATGGTTGGTGGAGCATTCCTGCGCCGATCGCGCCTTTTTCTGCAATTCCGGTGCCGAAGCCAACGAAGGAGCCATTAAGCTCGCCCGCAAATATGCCCATACCGTCTTAGGCATTGAGGAACCGGTGATTCTCACAGCCCAAGCCAGCTTCCACGGTCGTACCCTAGCCACCGTTACCGCCACAGGACAGCCCAAATATCAAAAGAACTTTAGCCCTCTCGTCCCTGGCTTCCACTACGTCCCCTACAACGACATTCCGGCCCTAGAGCAAGCGATCGCTGACCTCGATCAAGGCGAGCGGCGGGTGGCAGCCATCATGCTGGAGGCCCTACAAGGAGAAGGTGGGGTGCGCCCTGGAGACCTGGCCTATTTCCAACGCGTGCGAGAATTGTGCGATCAAAAAGGCATCCTGCTGATCTTGGATGAAGTGCAGGTGGGCATGGGGCGATCGGGCCGCTACTGGGGCTACGAAAACCTAGGGATTGAGCCAGATATTTTCACCTCAGCCAAGGGCTTGGGCGGTGGTGTGCCCATCGGTGCATTGCTCTGCAAGTCCCACTGTGATGTATTCCAGCCCGGAGATCATGCCAGCACCTTTGGCGGCAATCCCTTGGTTTGCACGGTGGCCCTCGCCGTCTGCCAAACCCTAGAGCAAAACAATATTCTCGCCAATGTGGTGGAGCGGGGTGAGCAGTTGCGGTCAGGGCTAAGAGCGATCGCCCAAACCTATCCCCATCTCATCCATGAGGTACGTGGCTGGGGGCTGATCAACGGTTTGCAGATTACCGATGACAGCGACTTGACCTCCGTAGCTGTCGTCAAGGCTGCCATTGATGAAGGTGTGCTGCTGGTGCCAGCCGGGCCTAAGGTGGTGCGGTTTGTGCCGCCCTTGATCGTCAGCGAAGCCGAGATCGATCAGGCTCTCAACGCCGTCCGTCGAGCGATCGCTTCCCTGATCTAAACCAGGCAGTACCGTTCCACTGACCTAAGGTGGCCATAATCTGAGCGTTGCCCGACCTATAGGAAAGGGATTGAGAGATCTAGGTCTCTCAGCCGGGCAATCCCTAGTTGAAAGACACAACGGCCCCTCACCCCAAACCCCTCTCCCAGGACGGTAGAGGGGCTTTGAAAATACCTGCAACTTTCTTGTTCCGCTTGTGGAAGAAGAGGATGAGGATGAGGGGAAAAGATTGGTCAGTCCATCAGCAGGTTATGCAACGAGATGAACAGGGCTGGCCCTGAAGCGTAGAAGCTTACTGAGCCTCAGGCTTGGGGTGGCAATCAAAAATCACGGCAAAATCGCTACTCGGCATTCGATTGCGAATCGATTTGAGATGCCCCTCTGCATCAGACTGGCTGCGGAAGCGCCCCACCGGAACGCGGTGACCGGGTAGCAGTTCCACCAAGAGCCAAGGGTTAAGTCGTTCTTTATAATTCATGAGGCGATCCTAAAGTTGCAGTAGGTCTGAAACGCGAACACATCGAACATCGAGCCCCTATCGCTAAGAGCTGAGTGCGATGGTGTGGACTAAAATCTCTATGGCGCGACGGACGACGCAGGACATTTACCTGCTAGAGGTCATCCATCCTATACATTGGCTTGGACGGGAATAGTGATGATTACTGGTTCAAAATAGCCTGAGACGTAGGTCGATAGTCGAGTCACCTAACGCTCAATGGGGATGAGGACAGGGCGATTAGCCATCGGTTGCATCTAGAATCTCAGCCACGTTTTCATCCGTCTCCTACACATCTATCACGGGAGAGTGGGCACTCCTATGGGTATTGGGCAACATTTGACAATTCTTCGAGTTTCTTGATACTTCTGAGGCAGAACGTTATAGAATTCAGCGCCACACCCTGCATCGATCGAGCATCGTTAGTCTTTTACCGGTCTTCCCCCATTACTCTATGACCCTCCCCAATTGGATCACTGTGTCACGTTTGTTGGGTGTTCCCCTCCTGCTGTATACCCTGCATCAGCCCACAGAACTGCTGCGATGGATTAGCCTCGGCATTTTTCTAGTAGCCGCAGGGACAGATTGGTTAGATGGCTACCTAGCTCGCCGCTTGAATCAAATCAGTGAAATGGGGAAGTTTTTAGATCCATTGGTTGATAAACTCTTGGTCTTAGCGCCCCTCCTAGCCTTGGTTGAGCTAGGTCAGGTGCCAGCTTGGGGAGTCTTTCTGATCCTTGCCCGTGAGTTGACCATTGCTGGGTGGCGGGTCAATCAAGCCCAAGTCTCTGGAGCCAATCTTTGGGGCAAACTCAAAACCGTGACCCAAATTGTGGCGATCGCCCTTTTAATTGCACCTCTACCTTTAGTATGGCATTCCCTGTCAATGGGAGTATTCTGGATAGCCGTCCTCCTCACTTGGATTTCCGGCGGCTTGTATCTCTGGCAGGGCCTACGTACCCCCAAGGCGCGATCGCTCTAAGCTAGTTCCCAAGAGCATTCTGTCCAAACAGCCAGCTTTTTTGAGACGTTCCCCGGAAGCAGAGGATCGCCGAATGTAGTCATGAGCAACTCTACGGCGATCATGTCAGCTCATCTGCCGGATCATCCGAGAAGAGAAACCTAGTTTTAGAGGATGCCTGGGTGAAGTACTTTGCGGTATTGCTGGGACTTTTGCGCGATCGCGATGCTTTTTTAAACGACATTCAAAACGAAGTTCGCTTAGAAAGAAAAATCATTGCTTTGCTAGTATCAAGCTGCATCTTTTTTGCAGTTTATGGTGCCATTATTGGATCATCAAGCAGTTGGCTACAGTTGATTGCTTCCGCTATAAAATTGCCAGCTCTCTACTTAATTACGCTGGTTATTTGTTTGCCAACGCTCTATTTTTTCGATATTTTGTTTGGCTCAAGACTATCCTTTGGGCAATATATAACGCTGATGCTCACCAATATGGCCGTCATTAGCGTTCTGCTCTTTAGTTTTGCACCCGTCACGCTATTCTTTCTGATTTCAGTACCAGATTATGCCTTTTTTCTTCTGCTCAACGTGGCATTTTTTGGGGTGACTGGCTTTGTAGGCGTCAAGCTTTTCTATGAAGGCATGCTGTCTCTAACCGCTTCTCAAACGTTGCCATCTACAGCAGAAAAGGCGATCGCTCCCCTGCCTGCATCTCAATCTACACCATCGGATGATCACCATGATTTTACCGATGAGGTGATTGCTGTTGAAGATACTATAGATAAAAGAATTAAGGCTAAGGAATCTGGCACCAGTACGTTGCAAGATAGCCGCAGAAAACTCTTGCAAGCTTGGTTAATCCTCTATGGTCTTGTCGGTAGTCAACTGGCTTGGACATTGCGTCCCTTTTTTGGGGCTCCCGGAGAACCTTTCCAACTTTTTCGCCCTGATATTGGCGGCAACTTTTATATCAATGTTATTCAGACACTTCTCAGGTTTCTATTCAACAACTAAACACCTCAAGCAACGCATGTCTTCTGCTGGCAGATCTATAGCAATCTGAATGGGTTTGCGAATGTAGACCAGACATCTTGTTTGCACAGATAGAGCATCTGTTCTGTTTAGATAAATCTAGATCAATCCTGTTGTAGGATGCTGTTAGCTGTAGCGCTAAGATTTCGGCTTTTCAAGCTTGGGTGCTAACGCATCCTACAAAGCAATAGAGACTTTGATTACAAGGCATCGCAATCTATGTGGGATCATCCTATCTTTCAAGCACCTTAAATTGAACCCATTTGAGAGTTGATCTCCTCATGCTTGCATCCGTAACTATTCCTTGACATCCTAGGCAGCGCAACTATGGACACGCTGAATTTAAAAGAGTTACAGCTCACCCAGGATGAACTTGAAACTCTCACGCAACTTCATTTCTCGCAAGCTTGGATTAACTTTTCATTTCGGTTGTCGAGTCTAAGGTCGTTTCGAGCTTTTTTCGACCTCGTGATCACTGAGGTAATCTTGCTGATTATTACCTCTATTTTTTGCATACCCATTGTGTTGATTGTGTTGCGCAATACGCGCTGGCTATTGGTGAACAATCAGGATGCGATCGCCTTCTTCACCGTGGGTTTTGGTACAGCGTTGGCTGTATTTCTAGGAATGAATGGATTATTTTGGTGGCGATCGCGCATCTATCGATCCCTCGATCGCATTTTGCTCGATGTTGATCGCTACAACGACATCATTCAATCGATTCAAATCTTTCAAGAGCTAGAGTCTCATCATGCGTCTCGCCAGTCTCTTGAGCAACAATCCCAACTTCTACAAGCACTGACCATTACTCGTGAAAACCTGGTCTGTGCGATGATGACCGATCGAATTCTTCGCAAAAACCAGCGCTTTTTGGCGCGACGACAAGAACTGCTTGAAAACATTGAGAATAATCTGATCGCCCTACAGTCCGTCCAATTACCAGCAGAAGCCAGCGACTATCAACAGTTTTTGAACGATGCCCTGCAGATCGCCTTGAGTGTGCGCCAAGAACTCGATTACCCTAAAAACTAGCGCACCTTCTACTCCTAGCGATAGCAACACCTAGGATATAGAAGATGGGTTGTTGTTCAGCGATCGCAGGTATGCCACAGTCTAAGCGTCGATATGCCATTCTGGGGACGGGTGCCCTAGGCGGATTTTATGGAGCACGGTTGCAGCAATCTGGTCTGGAGGTTCACTACCTGCTGCACCGCGACTACGACCATGTTCGGCAGCATGGTTTAGTTGTGGAGTCTGTCGATGGTGATGTGATTCTCCCTGAGGTACAGGCCCATGCCAGGGTAGCCACTATGCCTCCCTGCGATGTGGTGGTTGTGGCGCTGAAAACCACTCAGAATCACCTACTTCCCCAGTGGCTTCCCAGCGTCCTCAAGCCCGATGGTGTGGTTCTGGTTCTGCAAAATGGACTGGGCGTAGAGCCCTACGTGGCAGAGATTGTCGGGGCCGATCGGGTGATGGGCGGGCTTTGTTTCATCTGCTCCAACAAGGTTGGGCCGGGGCACATTCGCCATTTGGATTACAAAAAGATTGCCCTAGGTGACTATGGGCCAAACTATGCCGCTAGGGGGATCACGGAGCGATTGAAAGCGATCGCTCAAGATTTTGAACAGGCGGGAATTCCTATTGATCAAACGGAAGATTTGCTCTGGGCTCGCTGGAAGAAACTGATTTGGAATATTCCCTTCAATGGTCTTTCTGTTGTTCTCAATGCCAGCACCAGCGAGATGATTGGTGACCCCCATGCACGTCAATTAGCGATCGCGTTGATGCAGGAAGTGATTGCCGTGGCTGCTGCCTATGGTCGAGTTCTGGATGACCATTATATTCAGCAAAATATTGACCATACGGAGCAGATGAAACCCTACCGCACCAGCATGAAAATTGACTATGACGAACAGCGTCCGCTGGAGTTGGAGGCCATTTTCAAACAGCCGATAACAGCGGCTCAAGCTAAACAGGTGCCAGTACCGTTGATACATATGCTTTATCAGCAACTGCAGTTTTTGGATCAACGCAATCAAGGGTCTTAAGTAGGTGGACTTAACTTAATGAACCTAGGTTGCCGGGTTTCGACTCCGCTCAACCCTCTGCTCGTCATGCAGCTAGTACTCTGAAGCGTAAGTAACCCGCCTATGTGCTGAGGTGGGAAACCTTGTGTGTCCTAGAATTCCTTTTCGTTTTTCTGTCTTCGTTCTTCTGTCTTGCGGTACTAGGTTGCCGGGTTTCGACTCCGCTCAACCCTCTTCTTATTACGCTCAACCCTCTGTTTATGAGGATTGGAGCATTAAGCCACAGGGGATGCCATCGTCTTCAACGCCTAGCTCATCCTCATTCCGAGGAGGTAAACATATGTTGCAGAATATTGCAGCGTTGGCATTTGTTCTTAACAAAGAACATGGAGCTTGTTAACTACTTGAATTGATTAACATAGAAGCGATCGCCCCCTTAATAACCTGATGCTATAACCACGAAATTCCGTTAATTCAGTATCAAGAACTCACCGAGGTTCATGTTTCTGAATATAAACCTTTATCAAAAACAATGTAGTTTAGTTCAGAAAAACACGGATCAACAAATATGATGATTAACACGTCGAGCCATTGGCTTGGCGCATCATTTTTCTTGAATTACATACCTCAACAAGGACTTATTGCATTATGACTACAACCTTACAGCAGCGCGATAGCGCTAATGTATGGGAGCGGTTTTGCAACTGGGTCACCAGCACCGACAATCGCCTCTATGTAGGCTGGTTTGGTGTCTTGATGATTCCTACCCTGCTCACCGCTACCATCTGTTTTATTATCGCCTTCGTAGCAGCTCCTCCCGTTGACATCGACGGCATCCGTGAGCCCGTTGCAGGCTCCTTGATCTACGGCAACAACATCATCTCCGGTGCGGTTGTGCCTTCCTCCAACGCCATTGGTCTTCACCTCTACCCCATCTGGGAAGCTGCTTCCTTGGATGAGTGGTTGTACAACGGTGGTCCTTACCAGTTGGTTTGTTTCCACTTCCTGATTGGCATCTTCTGCTACATGGGACGTCAGTGGGAACTCTCCTACCGCTTGGGTATGCGCCCTTGGATCTGCGTTGCTTACAGCGCTCCCTTGGCTGCTGCTACCTCTGTGTTCTTGATCTACCCGATTGGTCAAGGTTCCTTCTCCGACGGTATGCCCCTGGGTATCTC
>RECH01000011.1 GCA_007694125.1 Leptolyngbya sp. DLM2.Bin15 | reverse complement strand
AGGCGGAATATACCTTGGTGGCCAACGCCATCATGAAGCATTTTAATGAGCTATACCTGATTGAGCAGCCCCAGGAAGCAGCCTCCAGCCGTTCTCAATATCACACCGTCGTTCAATCGTTAGAACAGAGCGACGATGCCCTGCGGGTCAAAAAGCTGCTGTTCTGTGCTTGCAAAAATTCCTGGCAAAATGACCTCTCATTGCTGAACCAGTTTTCCTTGCTGTACCTGGTGGAGCATTTGCATAGCTTGGCTCCCAACGCCGATAGTCTTAAGACCATTCTCAGCAGCATTGTCCACACCCTCAATCGTCAAGCCGTCTACCAACGGGTGCTGAACATTATCCTAGAAGCCTTCCATCCCCTCTATACGGACCACGAGCCAACGACCCGGATGGTCGAGCCGGTTGCGTCATCGCCAGATAAGCGATCGCCCGTCACCCACATTGTCTTCCCCACCCCAGCGGAGGCGGCCCCATCACCAGCAGCCCAAGCCATCGATACCTCTCAAATCCTCGATGCCTTGTTTGACCTGCGCTTAGAGGTGATGAAGTACACCAACCCCCTGCGGGCCAAGCTGCTGATTTTCTTCTGCCTACGCGAACCCATCGCCGATCTGAGTCAAGGGATTCAGATGGTGCGATCGCAGGAACTGGGCAATCTTCTCAAGGAATTAATAGTGTCCTACCCATCCCTAGAGCAAGTCAACCAGCGTTTGCGCAGCATGGCTAGCCAGCAATCCGATGGGCAACCCTACGCCCAAGCCGCCAGCGCCGTGCTGCGCGCCATTAAACCCATCTACGATCGCTTCCCCGACAGTGCCGTCGTTTTCAAGCAAGCAGGTCTCTACAACATCGAAGTCACCGAGGTCAATGCTAACGAAGCCGACGCCACCGGTCTACGCGCCAGCCAGCCTTCCCATGAGATCACCGGCATCAAAACTAGCGAAGCCGATGCCACCGGTCTACGCGCCAGCCCACCCTCCCATGAGATCACCGGCATCAAAACTAGCGAAGCCGATGCCACCGGCCTCCTTCCTAGCCCGCCCGCCTATTGCGATACCCTCATTCAAGACGATAGCTGGGATTAACCACCCCCTCCTGATTCATGTATTGCCCAAACTCCTGATCCGTCCCACATCCCATGAACAGACAAGACCTGATAACTCGCTATACAGCGGGCGAAACGAACTTTAACGGCGAAAACCTCAGCGGGCAAAATTTGAGCGGGGCAGATCTCATTGGCATTCAGTTATCCGCAGCTGATCTACACAGTGCCCTGTTGATCTTTGCCTACCTCAATCGAGCTAAATTGACCCGCAGCAACCTGATTGGAGCAGATCTGAGTGGAGCCAACCTCAGCCAAGCCAACCTCGTCGGCGCAAATCTCCATGACGCAGATCTCCATGGGGCTCTGCTGCAAGGGGCAGACTTGCGTAGTGCTGACCTGACGTTGGCCAATCTCCTCAATGCCAATTTAATTGATGCGGATTTGCGCAATACCAACCTCAGCGGCGCAAATCTCAGCGGTGCCTGCTTGCGCGGAGCAAACCTACGGGAAGAAAACCGCCACTACAGCGCCAACCTACGGGGAGCCAACCTCCGCAAAGCAGACCTACGCGGAGCCAATCTCACCGGCGCAGATCTGGCCCGGGTTGACCTACGCGGAGCGGATTTAAGCGAAGCCACCCTGCGGGGTGCCGATCTACGGGAAACCGATTTGGCTGGAGCCAACCTCAAGGGAGCCTTTCTCACAGAAGCAAACCTTAGCAATGCCATTTTGCGAGGAGCCACCTTGATTAACGCCAAGATGGAGCGCGCCATCCTCACCGATGTGGACATGGCCGGAGCCGATGCCCGCGGAGCCCTGATGCCCGATACCCAGCTCGTGCGGGCCCACATGGCCAAAGTCAATCTAAACGCGGCTAAACTCAGCCGTGCTGATCTCAGCCGTGCCAACCTCCGGGGTTCAACACTGCGAGATGCTAACCTCACCGATGCCTACCTAGCCCGCGCCGACTTGACCCAGACAGATCTCACCGATGCCAGCCTGGTGCGAGCAGAACTCAGCAGCACCAACCTCACCGATGCCATCTTGACCGGGGCCACCATGCCCGACAGCAGCATCCATGACTAGTGAGGCAAACATTGATCAAAAACCTAAGCGATCACCGAGGCCTCAGGGCGAGCAAAGATCATCCGGCCAGCAGAGGTTTGCAGAGCACCGGTCACCACCACCGTTAGTTCATCACCCACGTACTCGCTACCCTCTTCCACAACGACCATCGTGCCGTCATTGAGATATCCCACGCCCTGCTCTGGTTCCTTACCACGCTTGAGAATTTTGATGTCGATGTAGTCGCCAGGCAGGTAGTTGGGGCGCATGGCCTGGGCCAGGTCATTGATATTAAGCACCTCGACCTTTTGTAAGCTAGCCACCTTGTTGAGGTTATAGTCATTGGTTAACAGGGTGCCGCTAATTTCCTGAGCCAGGCGCACCAACTTAGCATCCACCGTAGTCACATCGTCATAGTCTGCAGGGTGAATGACAATCCGCTCTGGATAGTTGGCTTGAATGCGGTTGAGAATATCCAATCCTCGTCTACCGCGTACCCGCTTTTGGTCATTCGACGAATCCGCAACCTGCTGCAGCTCCAACAAGACAAACTGCGGTACGAGCAGTTGCCCTTCTAGAAAACTGGTGCTGAGCAGGTCTTCAATCCGCCCATCAATGATGCAACTTGTGTCTAAAACTTTGGTGGTTGCAGGCTTGAGGGTGCCTTCAGCTACCAGCATACTTTCAACACTTTGAGGGTTGATCAACCGCAGCAGCGTCCGCCCGTGGGTATCGGCAAGATTGACCCCTGAAAAGGCAAACATGACGCTGGCAAGAACGGCAGTCAGAGGCTTGATGAAGGCAAAGTCTGGAGGGATGGGCAAGAGAAACAACGGCGCAAGCATGAGATTGGCCACCAGCAACCCCAAAACCAGACCTAGGGATCGGCTGATGAGCATATCGACGGGCATTTCCCGGATCTGGCGCTCAATGCGACGATACCCCGTTTGCGTGACTAAGCCGATGGCAAAACCAATGATGGCTCCAAAGGCAGAAATGACCAGGCTCAACCCTTCTAGGTTCGTGACTTGCTGAAGAGCCGTATCGGGTAGAAGATCAACGCTATAAAACCCGATCCCGACCCCAGCTAGGATGAACGATAAAATAATGACGGCATCAATCATAGTGATAGATAGACTAGGATCTAGTCGATGGGATGAAGTATGGGAATGTATGGGTATGACAATGTAGGGCGATGAGATATAAGGCGATGGGATGTAGAGCGATGGGGTGGATGATCACTAGACTGTGGCGGGACATTGTCGCAAAGCTGGAGC
>RECH01000273.1 GCA_007694125.1 Leptolyngbya sp. DLM2.Bin15 | reverse complement strand
CGGCGAAGACCTATCTAGATTTACAAGATGAGCTGTACCCGGCCATGCCGCAGCTCCATGATGCTTGGGTGCAAGACTATGCAGAACGATCGATGAATGTGGTGGTCTTGGAAGACCGCTCGACCTTTCCCACCTTGCTCCACTGCATGAAAAATGAAGATGTCGTGCCGTTTCAGGTGCTGACGTGGCTCTATGAGATGACTAAGCTGTGGGAAGTCTTAGAGACATGTGGTCACAGTGCTAGTGTGCTAGAGCCTAATAACCTCCATATTGATGAGGGGCAGGTGCTGTGTCTGCAACGACTGCATGCCGATTATCCCGGTCATGCTCCTAGCCTCAAAGATCTAGGTTCGCTGTGGCAGAATCTTTTTCAACAGTCTCAGCGCACTCAACTGGGTGCATTATCTAAACTTTGTGCTGACTTAGAGCTGGGTGCCATTGAAACATTGGTGGAACTCCAAGAACGCCTAGAGGCGATCGCCCAAGAGTTGCAGGAGCCGCTCTTTGGCGTTGATGTTCCCCTCATGCCTCCTCTACCTACCCAGGATAGTTCCGCTACCCAACCTTCTTCCGAAGAACCTCCCATGACAGATTTTACGCCTGCTTCTGAGACTGATGACGAGGATTTGACGCTCGATCCACCCACCCTGCCGCCCCCCGAATTCTCGGAGGCGATCGCCCTTGGTGCGGGCAGTGCCGATGAGGATCCGGAGCTGGATGAGGATGAGGATGACGACATGTCACCTACCCTCATGCCGCCCATGGATGACGCCAGCGATGAAAGCGATGATTTGCCTACCATCGTGCTGCCGATGAAGCTGATTAGCTTGGAAGACGCAGGACGCACGGACATTGGCCAGCAGCGGAAGCATAACGAAGACTACTTTAGTATTCACACTCAGATCCAGAAGGCTGATAGTCCCCTGGCTCGCCACCTGACGGCTAAAGGGTTGTACATTCTCTGTGACGGCATGGGCGGCCATTCCGGTGGAGAAGTGGCCAGTTCTTTGGCGGTGGAAACCCTAGAGCAGTATTTTGAGGAGCATTGGCAAGATCAATTGCCGATGGAGCAGGTGCTCAGAGAAGCCGTGTTGATGGCCAATAAGGCGATCTACGACCTCAACCAGCAAAATTTTCGGTCTGGCAGTGGTCGCATGGGTACGACGCTGGTGTTGGTGCTGATCCAGGGAACCGAAGCAGCGATCGCCCACGTCGGCGATAGTCGTCTTTATCGCTTCACTCGCCGCACGGGGCTGGAGCAGTTGACGGTGGATCACGAAGTGGGGCAGCGGGAAATTCAGCGGGGTGTGGAAGCCTCGATCGCCTATGCCCGCCCCGATGCCTATCAGTTGACCCAGGCCTTGGGGCCCCGCGATCAAAACTTTGTGGATCCTGACATCGCCTTTTTAGAGCTCACAGAGGATGCACTTTTCCTGCTTTGTTCTGACGGGCTCACGGACGATAATCTGCTCGAAAAGCATTGGCGTACCCATGTCGAACCGCTGCTCAGCTCCCAGACCAATCTAGAGCAGGGGGTGGTGCAGTTGATCGATTTAGCCAACCACTACAACGGTCATGACAACATCACCTGCGTGGCGATTCGTGCCAAGGTGCGTCCAGATGTGACCCCGCCTAGGCGCGTGTAGGCAGCAAATGCAGTCTCTGCGGTTATCTACTGGTGATTCCTGCCCATCAGCTAGGAACGCTCTTGGGCTACGATTTCACTCGTGTCGAGGAGTCGTAGCTCGTTAATATTCCAGAGCGATCGCCAGTTGGGGATGGCAGAATAGTTAACGCCCTCGATGGTATTGCGCACGGCTCCTAGACCGTAGGGATTGATCAGATAGATAAAGGGCAGGTTTTCTTGAATGAGCACCTGAGCTTGACCGTAGATCTCTTTACGGCGCTCTAGATCCAGTTCTCGCCCTCCCTGGACAAACAGATCAGCGATCGCCTGTTCCCAATCGGCAAAGGTTTGATCCACCAAGGGTTCCTGACCGGGCTGGGGTTGGCGGTTGAAGGTGTGCAGGCTGCCATCGAGCGACCAAATGGTGGACGAGCCGTGGGGTTCGAGTCCGCCCGTAATGCCGCCAATGTAGGCATCCCAGTCGAGGGTGTTGCGCAGGCGTTCGAGCAGGGTGTTGAACTCCAGCGCCTGAAAGTCTACCTGAATGCCGATGGCTGCTAAATCTTCGCCAATCTGGGGCCCGATCACCGTGGCGACGCGCCCACCGGTGTTGGTGATCATGCGGAAGCGCACTCGGTTGCCGCTAGCGTCGATGAGCTGATTGGCAGCATTGTAGGTGAAGCCAGCGTCTTGCAGGAGCTGTCGCGATCGCTCTGGATCGTAGTCGTAAACCGGCAGGCCTTCCTCAGGGGATAGATAAAAGGGGCTGGCGACTGGAATCGGTGAATTGAGAGTTTCTCCCAAGCCCAGAAAAACATTGTTGAGCATTTTGGGGCGATTGATGGCATGGGCGACAGCTTGGCGAAACCGCACGTCGTTAAACCAGGCTGATTTAATCGGATCAACCACTGGCGTACCATTTTGGCGACTGGCTTGGTTGAGGTTGAAGCAGACGAAAAAGGTGCTGCTGTCTGGCCCACCTTCATAGATGGTGAAATTGCCCCGCTCTTCTTCCCGCTTCAGCAGCATGAAGGTTTGTGCTGAGATATCGAGCATATCCACGCCGCCGGAGCGAAACTGGATCAGCGAGGTGTCTGGCGATTCTACGATCTGCCAAATAAATTGCTCGATATAGGGCTGGGGTTGCCCTTGGTCGTCGGTTTGCCAATAGTAGGGATTGCGTTCGAAGACCAAGCGCTGACTGGGGGAGTAGCTGACCATGCGGTAGGGGCCATTGCCGATCACGCGCCGAGGGTCGGTGTCGGTGCCCCAGGTGGATAGGAAGAGCGGTTGACCGTCTTCATCTTTAGTTTGCACGGCGGTGCGCAGGGCATGGGCTGGGAGGATAGGGGTGCCGCCTATGTATTCTAAGAAAGGGGCAAAGGGTTCGATAATCGTGAACTGAATTTGGCGATCGCCCACCTGCTCTACCTGGGGGAAGCTTCCTGCTTGCCCAATGCGGAAGGCATCGCGGATAGGGACGGGAATCTCAGGGTTGAGGTACACCTCATTGAAGCTAAACACCACATCTTCAGCGGTGAGCGGTTCGCCGTCTGACCATTGCAGATCCTCTTTGAGGGTGAAGGTGATCTGCAAATTGTTATCAGATATCTCCCAAGATTCGGCTAGGGCTGGATAGATCTCGTTGGTAATGGGATTTTGCCCAACCAAGCCGTCATAGATAAACGAAAACACGTTGGGGAAGGACTGGTTGAGGGCATAGTTAAAGCTTTTGGGATCGGTGCTCGCAGCAATAATTAAGCGCGGCACCTGGGCCGACTCCACCTTGAAGGTGTCTAGACTACAGCCGCTAAAGCCGATCGCCCCTAGGGTCAACACCAGGGCGATCGCCACCCGGGCCAGCCGCTGCATGCTCCAGCGTAGCCATGGTTGATCTGGGTGTGGCTGGACGTTAGCGGGTCTACCAAAACGTGGGATCAGGCGCTGCACGCTAAACCGCTGCTCTCTAAACCATTGAACCCAAGGATGCTTTACTCTGCCAGGCATAGATTGTTCCCAAAAATCTGCGAGGGGGCGCGTCTAGGACAGGTGCTAGGACACTAGGTAGGTGTACTGACCCAGCGATCGCTCATAGTGTTGCAGCAAAAGCTGAGATTCTTCTAGGCTAATTCGATTTTCGTTGAGGGACTGTTCGGTTTGGCGGCGAATACTTTCGATCAAGTCTTCTGCGTCGTATTGCACATAGCCTAATACCTCGGTCATCGTATCGCCTTTCACCACATGCTCAATTCTGTAGCCTTTGGGGGTGAGCTGGATGTGGACGGCGTTGGTGTCGCCAAAGAGGTTGTGCAGGTTGCCCATAATTTCTTGGTAGGCACCGCCTAGGAACATCCCTAGAAAGTAAGGTTTCCCAGCCTGCAGCGGATGCAGCTCCAGCACTGATTTCACATCTCGCAGGTCGATGAAATGATCAATTTTGCCATCACTATCGCAGGTGAGGTCGGCGAGGGTGCCCCGCTGGGTAGGTTCTTCATCCAAGCGATGGATGGGCATGATGGGAAACAGTTGATCAATCGCCCAGCTATCGGGAGCCGATTGGAACACCGATAGGTTGATGTAGTAGATCGAGGCCATGATCTGTTCCAGCGCCTCTAGGTCATCGGGCACGTAGTCTTGCTGGCGGACAATGGCGAGGATCTTCTTGCAGCAGCTCCAGTAGAGTTGCTCGGCTCGGGCGCGATCGCTCAAGCTCAGATAGCCAAAGGTAAATAAGCTGATGGCTTCGTCTTTGAACTGAGTGGCATCGTGGTACATCTCCTGATAGTTCTCAGGACGGATGGACTGATAGGTTTCGTAAAGGTTGCGGATAATCAGATGTTCATCGGCGGTGGCGGCGTCAGGGAGGGCCGTGGCGGCGTCACTACTGCCCAAAACGTCAAAGACCAGGACGGATTGATGGGAGGCGATCGCCCTGCCGCTTTCACTAATCAGCGTGGGCATGGGCACCTGTCGTTCTTGGCAGGCTTCTTTCACCTCAGCGACCACATCATTGGCATAGTTCTGCATGTTGTAGTTTTTGGAGGCGTAGAAGTTGGTTTTAGAGCCGTCGTAATCCACGCCCAAGCCACCGCCGACGTCGAGATACTTCATATCTGCCCCCAGCTTGGCCAATTCCACGTAAATTTGGCTAGCTTCCCGAATCGCTTCTTTGATCACCGCGATGGAGGAAATCTGAGAGCCAATGTGGTAATGCAAAAGCTGCAGGCAGTGGAGCATACCCTCTGCTTTGAGGCGGTTCACAGTGTGGAGGATTTCGGGAATGGTGAGCCCAAACTTAGCGCGATCGCCTGCCGAAATGCCCCAGCGACCTTCCCCCTTGGTGCTCAGCTTGGCCCGCACGCCCAGCAGCGGTTCAATGCCCAACTGCCGACTGGCGGCAATCACCAACTCCACCTCATCGGCTTGCTCCAGCACGATCAAGGGCGTTTTACCCAAGCGCCGCGCCAGCATCGCCGTTTCCACATAGTCTCGATCTTTATAGCCATTGCAGATCAGCAGCGAGCCGTCGTTATCTAGGGTAGCCAGGGCAATCAACAGCTCCGGCTTGGAGCCCGCCTCTAGCCCAAACTGGTGGGGTTTGCCAAAGCGCACCAAGTCTTCAATCAAATGGCGCTGCTGGTTGCATTTGACGGGGAAGACGCCTTGGTAGACGCCGTTGTACTTATAGCGGGCGATCGCTTTACTAAAGCAGGCACTCAGCCGTTCAATCCGGTCTTCCAGGATGTCGGAAAAGCGGATCAAAATTGGCAAGGAGAGATTCCGTTGCTTGAGGGCGGTCACCAGTTCGTATAGGTCTAACGATCCACCGCGATCGCCCTTGGGGGAAACGGTGACATGGCCAGCGGCGTTGATGGAAAAATAGGGTTCCCCCCAGCCTCGGATGCGATACAGTTCTTCGCTATCTTCAATGGTCCAGCGGGTCGTTCCCGGCGGCGTGGGATTAGAATCGGCATTTGGATCCAGAATCTTGGGCGATTCGGTAGACGGAGTGACCATACTGAACCTGACCTCGCAATCTTTCTTCAACGAGTTGTCCTGTCTATCCTATCGTGTTGCTTCCTGAATCCGGGGGCGATCGCCCGGCTTGACCCTGAGTTTTTTCAGCCGTTCTAGCCAACTACTTTACAAAGGTTCAGATTTTGCTGAGCATAGGGAAGGTCTTGCACGCTTGGTGCAAGCCTTGGCATAGAAGATTACGCGGCCATCAATCGTGGCAATCAATCGTAAAGACGTATCGTTAGGAGTTTGACATCGTGGAACGCACCTTTATTGCAATTAAGCCAGATGGCGTGCAGCGTGGGCTGATCGGTGAAATCGTGAGCCGCTTTGAAACCAAGGGCTTCACCTTGGTGGGCATGAAATTTATGATGGTGACCCGTGAGCTAGCGGAAGAGCACTACGGTGTACACCGGGAGCGCCCCTTCTTTCCTGGTTTGGTGGAGTTCATCACCTCGGCTCCTGTGGTCGCTATGGTGTGGGAAGGAGACGGTGTAGTCGCCTCTGCCCGCAAGCTAATTGGCGCAACCAATCCGCTCACGGCCGAACCCGGCACCATTCGTGGTGACTTTGGGGTCAGCATTGGACGGAACATTATCCACGGATCGGATGCGATCGAGACGGCGCGAACCGAAATCGCTCTGTGGTTCAAGGATGGCGAGCTAGCCAACTGGGAACCCACGATCAAGCCTTGGATTTACGAATAAATCAACGCTCCTAGCGGCTGTCAAATCTGAATGAGCTCTAGTAGGGTGGGCATTGCCCGCCCTGCCACGTTTCGTCAAGACGGTTGTTTCCGTCTGGAATAGATGTCCATCGGTTCTCCGACGAAGAACACCCATTAGACCAAGCGGGTGAGCTGAATGCGATACCGTTCCTTCTTGGTCACCGCCACCTCGCCAATTTCCAGCCGTCCCTTGCCACGAATGGCGACCAGGTCTCCAGATTTGATTTGATAGCTAGACTGGGTCACGTCTCGCCAATTGACCCGCACATCTCCTGCGCTAATTAGATCCACCATCTTGCTGCGAGACATGCCGAAGCCCGCAGAAGCGATCGCATCCAAGCGCATGGAAGCTTCAACGGTGGTCATCTCCTTTTTCCGAGGTTCCCGCACCTTCAGGTCGCTCAGCTCAATCCGCCGCGTTTTCACCGGCACCGATCGCACCTGGGTGAGGCTCAGTTCCAAAAATTCAACCAAATCTGGCGCGACGATCGCTTGGGCCCCTCGTTCGCCCAGCACCACAATATCGCCTACCTTGCCGCGCACAATGCCTGTACCGAGAAGGGCACCCAAAAAGTCGCGGTGGCTGGCGGCATCGAACAAAAAATTGCCAGCAATGTCGAGGGCAGCTAGTTCAACCTGATCCTGGTCTAAGGGCAGGTCTGAACGAGCGATCGCTGCCCGACAGCGTTCTGCCTGAGGATAGCCGCCCCAAGCGATCACCTGCACCTCGGTGAGCGGCCGAAACATAGTCTGCACCTCCAGCCATTCCGGCGGCGACAGAAAATCGGTCATCACAACCTCCCACGTCCGCAGGGCCTGCTCCGCTTGGTCAATAATGCGGGCAGCACTGTCGCGATTCTCAACGCGGGCAAGCAATTCATCTTTTGGCAACATGCACTCAACCTATGGCTACGGCCCGGCACACTTCAACCCTGGGCACTGTCTTGACTGATCGTCTTGACTGATCGTCGTGATTCATTGTAGCCAATGGCGAATCATCGTGAGGGGATTCGCGATCCAGCCCAGCATCTTAAGGAAATCTAAGATTTGTACACGCTATATGGAGCGATGAAGAGACGGATTCAGCGCTTTCCATAGCTTAGAGCGATCGCAATTGCAAGCACCTATTGGCTGAAATGCTTATTCTAAAAGGAGTTTGAGCGATCGCCCTGATCTATACACCATCCTGGGACGACAGGTTAGAGTTTGCTGACTTTTATCATGTTTCTTAATATAATCGAGAGGAATCCGACGTAAGAATAAAAAAAGTTCAGTATCCCTGACTACAAACTTAATCTTTCAACGATTAATAACTAGGACTCACGGTGAGCTTTTATCCTTGTTGGCCTCCTAGTTACCGCTATTCACAACAGCAGAGGGTGAATCATGATTCAAGCCATTGCCTATTCCCTAGACTTTGTTCAAGACGAAGCTCGCCAATTAGTCTATACCGGCGTGATCAGCCGCCAACAGCCCATTTACGTGCTCTGTCGCTATATTCCAGCTCGGGAGTGGGCCTGGATTGAAGATGAGCTAGAGCGCAGTGGGTTTTTGTTGCGCGATCGCATTGGCGACTTGCTGGGTCGCGAAGAGTGGGATAACGATTAAATCTTCCACGAATACAACCAAATACACCCAACCAATATCTCAGCTACCGATCAGGTTTTCAGGCCTGCTTGCATTCATGACACCTAGGGCGATCGGGCAACAGGCCCCGATCGCCTTTGCCCTCCTAGGGGGCAGATGGTTCCTTGGCTAGCGTTAGCTACTTAGCTATTTGCGGGGCGATCGCCGTCGGTTTGTTCTAGCTCTTGACGAATCTGGATGATCTCTTGGGTGAGGTCGGCGAGGTCAGTCTGAATATCGATCGGAATGGTGGGATCGTTGGCGCGATCGCTCGTCGAGCCTGGGGTGGATGATCCGTAGGAGCTGCCAGAGGAAGGGTTGATCACCGTTTCCACAAAGCGCCGGGCTTCTTGTTCGGTTTGCTCGCCTTTAATAGCCCATTCTTCGGTGAGCTGATTGAGATCTCCCTGCTGAATCCTAGAGAAGGTTTCGCTGTACTGCTGGGGACGCTGTAAGGCTTCCACAAGGGCAGCCGTTGCGCCAAGGGTGACGCGAAATCCTTGTTGAATGGTTTGGGACGCGGTGTCTAAGTTCATAGGAATGGTTGAGAGTGATTGGGAACGATGGGATGACGTAACGTTCAACGGGCAGGCTACGGTGGCCCGTTGAGGCCTACGTGCATTCTAACGGCGATCGCTGCCTAGACTTGTTCTAGATATTGATTGAGGTCTTCGAGGATGCGAGTTAGCTCTGCTTCTGTACTGAGACGGATGCGCTCATCCCGAATGGTGATCAAAACTTTGGCCGCAAAGGGGCTGGGCCAAATATTGGGGTTGCAAAAGATTTCTAGAAAAACGTCGCCGGTATGCTGATATTCAATGGGTTTCTGGGGGGCAGGCTTGTGACCGGGTTTGTTGCCTTCTAGGGCGATCGCTTTCAGTTGGTTGATCAGGTCGTTGAGGGCCTTGTGCAGGTCGCGGGCTGCTTCTGGGGAGAAACTAAAGGCTACGGAGCCGTCGCCCAGATTAAGCCGAAGGGGAATAGATGCCATGGCAGGATCAGTCTTTCAAAAGGAACAGGGTGGACAGACTCATGGAGCCTGTTGGTTTCGATATCTCGGTTTGATATCTGAGAAGATTGGGGCTTCGTCGGGTCTAGCGAGAGGGTACACCCCACCAAGCTAGGGCATAGGATTGGAAAGGCTCGTTGGCTTGATTGCGGTAGACAACGCGAAGTTTGTAGCGCCCCGTGGACGGAATTCGATAGAACATATGCTCAGTGCTGTCTACGGTGCTCACGGATGACCAAAGGCGATCGCTTGTATCCGTGGCATCAGCGGGCATCAAGTATAAATCTAGGTTGTTCAATCCCCCATCCATGAACTCTTCGTCGATATCAAAGAGGTCATTACCATTGCGATCGCTGAGGGTCACCTGACGATTCCAGGCGAGGGTCACCGATAGATAGCTGTTGGCCGCTAGGGGTGCATTGAAGACGTAATCTCGATACTCCGGTGTATCGTTCGTCAACCCCACCTGATCATAATCCCACCCGATCGCCGCAATCGGATCGGATGCTTTCCATTGTCCGCCGCTAAATTGTTGATAGGCCCGAAAGGCGTTGAGGTGACCCGTTCCCAGTTCTGCATCAAGGGGGATGGCTGGGTTGGCGTAGGCATCGGACTCTAGCCAGTTGCGGTTGCGCTGGTCAATAATGGTGCGCCGCATCCCTAGATGTAGTCCATTACCCTCATCCTCAATCTTGTCGGCAGAGTTGAGTAAAATCACCTTGCTGACTTCTGATTGACGGGAGTCTAAGCTCCAGTTGGGGGCATGGGTACGCAGTTGGCGATCGCCAAATTCTTGAATCAGCGCCACGGCGGCGGTCACGTGGGGGGCAGCAAAGCTGGTGCCGGTACTGCGAGTTGTCGTGCCATCAGGGTTAAACATTTCAATGCCGGTGCCCGGTGCCACTAGCGTAATCGAGCGGCGGGCTCCCACATTACTCTCCAGTTCGGGCAGTCGTCCAATCACTACGGCGGGCTCGCTGCCTAGGTTGGAGACATCAACTTTGATAAATTCCCCATCAATCTGCCGGGAATTGGAGACATTGATGCCGTTGAAATTATCCGTGGGGATGGGAATGCCACCTCGCCCTTGGTTGCCAGCAATCACGTACAGCACATTATGAATATTGGCAGACCAGTCAATACATTGCGTGAGTAGCGCATTGCCGTCGAGCCGTGCATCGGGACGCGGATCGCGCAGCAGAGACTCGCCAAAGCTAAAGTTGATGGCTCGGACATCGTTGCCATTTTGCAGCGCTACGGTTTGAGAAGCAAGGCATTCCAACGGTTGACCATTCCCTGGCATGAAGCCAGCAGCGGCGGAATAGAGCCGTGCGCCTGGAGCCACCCCGGTGAGGGATTTATCGGTGCTGATCATGACACTGGCAACATTGGAGGCATGACCGTCCACATAGTCGTTGGCACGGGCGAGCTCGTCTTGGAAAAAGACCTGACTCAGCCGCACGGCAAAATTTTCGGGAGCTGTTTTGTCCAAACCAAACATGGGAGGACGACCAATTTCGACTTGCCCAATACTAATTTTTGCGCCGGTAATATTGTAGGGATCACCATGTAAACGCCGGGCATCAATGCCGTCTTCGCCCACGGAGGTGATTAAGGCTAATCCTGGAATACCGATTAGGGATGTAGCGAGGCCGCCGATAAACCAGAGGGTTCGCCGCGCGATATGTGCTTGAGCCATGGACTGTCATACTCCGCCAAATTGCTGAATTCTCACAGGAACGATAGGGTTCGGGGATCAATCCTATTCAAGCCGTGGGACTCACTTTGCTACACTAAAGGTCAAGACACCGGAAAGCAGGAGAGACCTATGAGCCACGCCCAAACCGCTAAGCAAACTGTAATTGCCCCATCCATCCTATCAGCAGATTTTAGCCGCCTCGGCGCAGAAATTCAGGCGGTTGATCAAGCTGGAGCCGATTGGATCCATGTGGATGTGATGGACGGTCGGTTTGTGCCCAACATCACCATTGGTCCCCTGATTGTCGAAGCGATTCGTCCGGTGACCCAAAAGCCGCTCGATGTCCATTTGATGATTGTCGAACCTGAGAAGTATGTGGCAGATTTTGCCAAAGCTGGGGCAGACATCATCTCCGTCCATGCTGAACACAACGCCTCACCTCACCTGCACCGCACCCTGGGGCAAATCAAGGAGCTAGGCAAGCAAGCTGGGGTGGTTCTTAATCCGGGTACGCCGCTAGAGCTGATTGATTATGTACTAGAACTCTGCGATTTGGTGCTGATCATGAGCGTGAACCCTGGGTTTGGTGGACAAAGCTTTATTCCTGGTGTGTTGCCAAAAATCCGTCAGTTGCGTCAAATGTGCAACGAGCGCGGTCTCGATCCTTGGATCGAAGTAGACGGTGGTTTGAAGGCCAACAATACCTGGCAGGTGCTTGAAGCCGGTGCTAATGCTGTGGTAGCAGGTTCCGCTGTGTTCAAGGCTCCTAGCTATGCCGAAGCCATTGAAGGAATTCGCAACAGCAAGCGCTCTGAGCCAGAATTGGCTAAGGTCTAAACGCTAGATGGTTCTGTGGTGAGGGGGTTGCCTCTCAATCAGTCCATCGGTCACAGATTGAGTTGAATGCATGACACAACAACGGGCGATCGCTTCTGAGTGATCGCCCGTTTGTCATACCTTATAGATCCGCGACTAGATACCGCGACGTCTGGGATCCTTACTCCCGGGGCGATCGCCCGGCTTGCAGTCCCGTTGGCGTCCACTGAATTGCCCCATCTCGTCCGCTGAGGACATAGGATCGATCGCCTTGCTCAAACCAAGCCGCCACCGGAGGTTCTAGACCGTTGCCGGGAGCGATCGCTAGCTGCGGTTGGATCTGCTCTAGCAGCTCTGGGCTGGAGAGGCTACCGCTCCATGCCAGCACCTCAACGTGGCTGGGCAGTGAGACGGTTGAGAGTTGGGGATCATCTGAGGCGTTCAGCAGCAGCCAGGTATGTCCTTCTAGGGTGAGGGTGGCGATCGCTCCGTGGGCTTGGATGTGGAGATCGGCGATGCCTAATTGGGCACTGCTGGACAAGGTCTGGGCGGTGATCTTCTGCTGGCTGAGTAGCGGGGTGATTAAGGAGGGTAGGTTCGCATCGGTGGTCTGGCTGAAGGATCGAACCGGCATGGCCTGCAGGAGCCGATACCACCCGGATTGCGGTGAGGGAGGCCGGAGAGCGATCGCCCAGTCGAGATGATTGACGCCCTGCTGTCGCAGAAAGGGCAGCAGGCTGTATTGCACATCGGAGTCACTGCCGCTGTTGATTAAACCGGTCTGTCCGCGATACTGCCACACCACCACGGGCTCACGGCTGGGGAGTAGGGTGATCTGAAACTGGGTGGTTCGGGCATAGGTAGCGGGAGCAATTACCAGGGCGATCGCCACTAGACCAGCTAGCCACCAGGATTTTCGCCAAGGTGCGATCGCCCATACCAGGATAAACAGGCTGTAGATGCCCACTACTTGCCACACGCTGACCTGACCGATGGCATAGTTGTGTCCAGGCAGGCGGTTGAAGGCCGCCACGCTATGGATGAGAGCTTCAACGGGCCAAGACAGCAGCCCAACGAGATGGCGTCCTACCACAGGGCTGACCAGGGCGATCGCTCCGGTGATCATGCCGCCCAGGCTGGCTGCCCACACCAAAGGTGTCAACAGGATATTGGCGGCAATGCTGTACAGGGGCATGACGCCGAAGCTATAAAGCTGCACCGGGATCGTCCAGATCAGGGCAGAGATGGGGATGGCGATCGCATTGGCAGGATTCAGAGGCAGCCAGTCCAGCCGTTTAGTCATGGGTTTCACAGTCACCACCAGTCCCAGGGTGGCCAAAAAGCTGAGCTGAAAACCTAGATCCCAGATCCACATGGGGTTGATCAGCAGCAGCAGGGTGGCGGCGGTCAGGAGCGATCGCAGAGAATTAACCTGTCGTTGATGCACCATCCCCAATAGCGCCGCTAGACCCATGAAACTAGCGCGTAAAACCGAGGCATGGAAGCCAGTTAACCCCACGTAAAGGGTGAGAATGGTGGCAGCGATCGCCAATTGTCGCCGAGGTGCAAAGCCTTGGCTCAAGGTCAACACCAGGCCCAACAGCAGGGAAACATGAAACCCAGAGGCTGCCAAGGTGTGGGCCATGCCGGCCTGGGCAAACTGTTCGTAGAGATCGTAGGGCAAGTCCACGGCCCGCCGTCCCAATACCATGCTGCTCACCAACAGGCCGCCTCGTCCCAGTCGTTCGACCTGGGCACGAATCATCCGCTGCCGAACGGTCTGCAGGGTTTGTTGACCATAGGTGAATCCGAGCTGGAGGGCCGAAATGGAGTGGCGGCGCTGGGATAAGACCTCCACGGTGCTCCCCCGCAGGCCAGCAAAGCTGCCTTGGCGAGCTAGGTAGGCCTGGAAGTCAAAGCCGCCCTGGATCTGCGCTGACTGTGGTTGGTAGAGATTGCCAGCGATCGCCACCTCTTGTCCCAGGGTTAACCCCGTGCCCTGTAGCAATGGCACGGTGACGTAGAGTTTGCCTGTTTGCTCTAGGGAGGGTTCTTCGTTGCGCTGGGCTTCTAGCACCTGCAGCCAAAAGCGTACCGACTGGCTGCGGGTCATGCGGGGTTCATCGGTAATCCTTCCCCAGACCTGCACCGCCTGTTGCGGATGGTCGGCAGTCACCCAATGGCTAATATCGGCGGTTTGTGGCGTCGGTATCCGCCAATGAAAATACCCAAACCCCAGCAGGGCAATCAGTCCTGCACAGGCCCAGACTTGCACGCGGGGCCCCGTTCGCCACCATCGGGGCAAGAGCGCCACCGCGGCCAAACTCAGGACAAGAATGGCGATCGCCCCCCTGGGTACTCCCAGCCATGATCCAGCCACCCCACTCAAAAGCAGTCCAACCAAATAGGCCAGACAGAAGACAACACTGTTTCGCATAGTTCCCTAATCAATGCACCCGTCGCCGCTGCTGTTCAACAGGTCTGCGCGCGACGGGTGGTCTTGTCTAGGGAAGCGAGAGGAGACCTCTTTCAGATCTCGTCTAGATGGATAACCCCAGCTTGAGCCCCAGCGCGGCGTGCAGAACCATGATGCAAAGTGCAGCACTGCCCAAATAGGCATGGGCCGATCGCAGCCCAGGTTTATTCTTCCCAAAGCCCGTGGCAGCGATCGCACCATTGGTCACTAGGAGCAAAATCACGACGGATCCTGTCCAAAAGTGGGGGCTTTGTAGAATCGGCTGCTCTTGCATCACTAGGGACAAAATGCCGCCGGTGTAGCCCAGGATGATAAACAGCGTCATCAAGGGCGCAACCTTGGCATGGCCATCCAGGCTTTTGACTTTTTCTTCCCCATCCTCCAGCGATCGCCCCCGCCAGCCGGATAGACCCACGGCGCTACCCATGGCAATCACCACAATGCCCATCATCAAGGGGTGTCCCCAATGCACAATTGGCTCTGGGGTACCCAAGCTGCGAAACCAAGCCGCGATCGGTTCTAATAGTTGACTCAAACTCTCTGACATCGTGTGTTCCTCGTTGGATTCGGCAGTCTTAACGGTTCTTTACCGATTATTCTACCGATCTCCATGGGTTGGGTGGCTTAGATCGTGACTAGCCTTGTGACAGAGGGGCGATCGCTGTTTGAATAGGGCGTGATTTAGGAGGGGGCGATCGCTGGCTGGGCTGCCTCGGCCAGCAACGGAAATCCCATGGCCTCTCGCTGCTTTAAATAGAGATGGGCAACCTTCCTGGCTAAGGTGCGCACGCGGGCAATGTAGCGGGTGCGCTCGGTGACAGAAATCACCCCTCGGGCATCTAACAAGTTAAAGGTGTGGGAGCATTTCAAAACTTGGTCGTAGGCTGGCAGCACCAGGCCCTGTTCCATTAGCCGTTCTGCTTCCTGTTCGTAAATGCCAAACAGGGTAAACAGGGTCTTGGGATCCGATGCCTCAAAGTTATAGGTAGAGCTTTCTATTTCTGCCTGCAAAAACACATCGCCGTAGGTGACCTGGTCATTCCACTGGATGTTGAAGATGGCATCCACGTTCTGCAAGTACATGGTCAGCCGCTCCAGCCCGTAGGTGATTTCAATGGACACCGGCCGGCAGTCAAGTCCCCCGCACTGCTGGAAATAGGTGAACTGCGTAACTTCCATGCCATCCAGCCATACTTCCCAGCCGACGCCCCACGCCCCCACTGCCGCATCTTCCCAGTTGTCTTCCACGAAGCGGATGTCGTGGTCTTCTGGTTTAATGCCCAGGGCTTTCAACGAGTCTAGGTACACATCCTGAATATTGTCTGGGGATGGCTTGATCAACACTTGGTACTGGTAATAGTGCTGAACCCGGTTAGGATTCTCGCCATAGCGACCGTCCGACGGACGACGGCAGGGCTCCACGTAGGCCACGGCCCAGGGTTCCGGGCCAATCGCTCTTAGGAATGTATGGGGACTCTTGGTGCCCGCGCCCTTTTCTGTGTCATAGGGCTGCACGATTAAACAGCCGCGATCGCCCCAAAATTGATTCAGCGTTGCAATAACTGTCTGAAAGTTCACGAGCCTCTATCCTCAATCTCTGATCTACCACGCCCCATTCTCCCCTACTCTCTAGGCCATCCCAATCCCTAGGGGCCAAAATCTCTCACCCAAACCACAGTTCAGGACTTATGAGAGCCCGTTGGCAGACAGACTCTCCTCTATTGAAGCGATCGGGGTAAAGCGTTGAAAAAAGATTTGAGATTTTTGGGGCTGGGTCTAGAGGGGCGTAATTGCTTGTCCTACAAGGCTTTCAGCGGTTGTATGGCAGGGGAATTTGGGAAGCGATCGCAGCTTTTTTTCAAGAAAAATGCCATGTTTTTTCAGAAAAACCTTGCTTCTAGAGCCTGAAACGTTTTCTAGGCAAGGCTTTTGAGCGATCTGTCTAAATAAAGGCAGGGGTGTTGACAGACCCGGCTGGGTTGGATATATTGGTTAAGCGCCTGAGGGAAGGGCAACGAAAGCCGCCCGGACC
>RECH01000272.1 GCA_007694125.1 Leptolyngbya sp. DLM2.Bin15 | reverse complement strand
GCTCAAGACCATGCATATAGCTTCCGTGAATCTCTTTTGAGATAATTCCAGCTCTATTCAAAGCATTTATTAACAGTTTATCTGGTGTTGCGGAAAGAAACAAGAACTTTGTTGGATAGCGACTTGTGGAATTTGCTCGAATAAATGCAATGCCGTCCAAGACATTTGCTATTTGAGGAGCATTAAAAATATGAAACTCATCAAAGATGATATAACGATATTGTGCAAACCACTTTTGAGCTGTCTTGGCTATATTTCCCCAACGTCGATCGTAGTAAAAACGATTAATCAATGTAAAAATGTCAGGGTTAGTTAGGACAATTTCATTATCAGAGGCAATATTTTGTAGAGTTTCAGATTTGTCAAATTTTTCCTGCCGCATTAGTGCAGATAGCTGAGAGCTATTGAGCTGGCCAAGTGTTAGTTGCACATCTAATTTTTTGCTCCACTCACCAAGCTGTCGCGCCTGATCTCGAATCAATTCATTAGTAGGATAAGCGAACAGTGCCTTGCCTAAGAACTTTCGTTCCTTAACGGCAGGCAAAAGACCAGCTAGAGTTTTACCATCGCCAGTAAGAGCCGTATCAAATACCACATGAATTTTTGGATCACGAATGGCGTCCCAAACCTCTTGTTGGTGGGTGACAAGCTGAAAGCCTTGATTTATTTCTGAATAAGAAGAGTATTTTGACCATGTGGAAAGTAATTTAAGTCTCACAATGAGGTCTCCATGGTGTTAAAAACATCAAGTGCTGAGATAGATCTGAATTCAAGGCTTAGGTTTACTGTGAAGGATATATCATTCTGTACTCGAATGCTCGGGGATTTTGGGTCATCCGCCGTTTCTCGATCGCATATCCTCGCTTCTTAACCGCGATATATACGGTTGCCGAAAAGCGATGTCCTACCCGTTGTACCAGTTCATCCGTAGAATGCCAGTTGCCATCGCCCAAAACAGTCTGTAGTATGTCCAACTGTGTCATGTCGCCCCCTGAAACTTCAGCCTAGAAAATTAGTGTCCGTATCTCATTGCGCTTCTTCATCATGCCAAGCACAATAGGAAATGACAATAGAGAATACACATAGAGTGTACGGACACCTTGAGGATGAGCTGTGACCCGTAAAGGACGTGCAATTACCCTCTCCATTAACGACTACCAAAAAGCCCGTCTAGAGCAGATTGCCCTAGACTGTGGTGCTATTTGGGGTGACAAGCCCAATATTTCTGGCTTAGTCAAAGACATTGCCAACGGTCGGCTGCGGGTGGCAGCTAGCCATGATTGGACAAGCGATCGCATTCAGGCCCTGAACCAAGCCCGGCTGCTCTTGATTGATGATGGGCAGATTGAGACCGCGATCGCCCTGACCCATCTCCTACTAGAGCGCAGTGAATTGACCATACCCCTGCAGCAAGAACTAGAGGCATTTATCCAGCAGCCCATGGCACCCTGGCGGCAAGAGGTAGACCGGCTGATACGACGGCAACAGCCCTTTCAGTTGGCTTACCAAGATGCAACCGAGCGGGTGTGGCGGTTTGCTGTCCATCATGCCCAAGTTGCACGCCATGATGACCGGCACTATTTAGACTGTTGGTGTACAGAAACGAAGGATAATCAAGACGTTCCGGAGCTGGTTCACAACTGGTGTTTTCGATTTGATCGCATTACTGATGCAGCCCTGTCACCGATTTCAGGCCAGTGGCGATCGCACCTGGATCAAATTTCCGTAGAATTTCACTTGTATGGAGGTTTAGCCTTTGCCTATGAATCGAAGACGGGGGTCGATGTGGTCAATGAATGGCATCCAGAGCGATCGGAGGTGCGGCGAGTGGTGCGGCAGGTGAGCAGTACGTTTTGGTTATTTCGAGAGCTCTTGCGCTATGGCGATGATTGTGAACTGATTGCTCCTCAATCTGTACGCGATCGCTTCCGGGATAAAATTCTCACCTTAGCTCAGCGATATCAAGACTAAGAAAAACGGGGGTTATTGCTAACCCCCGCTGCAGCCCAACTTGTTTGGCTCCTACAGTTGTCTCAAGGATGCCCATGGAATCCTGCTATGTGACATCAGAGCGATCGCGGCCGCAGCCGCTCAGATAAGCGATCGCTCTCTAAAACTGTGTTGCCTGAATAAATAATGATCGAGACAAGGTTATTTTTGGCGTTGCTGAATCTAGGTATGAACCGCACCATCTAACCTCACCCTAGCCCTCTCCCAAAAGGAGAGGGGACAAGAGTTTTAGCTCCCTTCTCCCTGGGGAGAAGGGTTGGGGATGAGGGCAATTCATCCTGCTATCCAGCAATGCCTTATTTTTAACTGAGGACAGCCATCAGGGCATCGATGCCTGCCTGGCCTACTTCCACATCTTGATCCCCCGTGCCAGAGCCAACGCCAATGGCTCCCACCACTTGTCCATGAATTACAATCGGTAGACCGCCTTTGAGGTTCGTTAATTGGCCGCCCGTGGCAAAGGCAAGTTTTAGCTCCACATCCCCAGGGACGCCACCGGTAGGAACGCGGGACGAGGCCGCCGTGATGGCTTTTTGGGTGGCAGACAGTTGGCTAAGCACCTTCGCGCCATCCATCCGCAGAAAGGCCAGCAAATTGCCGCCAGCATCAACGATGGCAATACATTGGGGAACCCCCATGGACTCAGCTTGAGCGATCGCTCCCTGTAAGATAACCTGAGCCGCTGCATGGGTTAATTCTTGCGTCGAACGTAGATACATTGAATAGCCTCGTAGATAAAATATTATTCTGAGATGGTGTCAACCCTAGGTATAACAGGTCAGAGTCATCCATAGGTGTTGAATGGAACGGCTAGACCGTGCCGTCCTCGCTCACAATCACCGCAATTAGATTACTGCCCGGCGCTCCCTGATGTTCATTCCCCGCCGATGCCAAGATCATCGGATCCCCCACAATCGACGCCACCACCGCATTCGCCACGGCCTTGGCCACAATGCCCGCATAGCCTGCCAGAAAATCACTATGCATCGTATGACGGCGATCGCGTACTGCCGACACCGCATCGGCTCCACAGTTCACGAACATCTGGACGATTCGCTGCTGTTGCTCGGGTATGAGCGGTGTCGTTGCTTCCAGACCAGCGCAAGATAAGGCGGCATAGACTCCCTGGGTATCGAGTTGATCCACCATGACCCCGTGACCAACCCGATAGGGGCTAGTGGCGCGATCGCTATTCCCCATCACCAAAATCCGACAGGCAGATTGTTCACCCCCAGCCGAGACCGATCCCTTTTGGGTAAATAAGGAGCGATCGCGGTTGACCACCTCGTCACTAAGTTGCTCAATGGCCACTTCCTTTAAAGCCAAAGCAATCCCCAAAGCGCTGGCTCCCTTAGAAAAGGAACTAGCCTGACCTAGGTTACTGCTCACCACTGCCATGCCCCGCTGCTCCGCGTCTTGTAAGCGAGCTGGGGTCATCGCTGGACATTTAACTTCCACACAGTGGACATCAGCTAAATCAGTGATGCCCGCCTGGGCGATCGCCTCCTCCACCGCAGCGGCAACCAGCTTAATTTGGGTTAATGTTCCATACTCTTCAGGCAGCAAAACACGGGTATTGGCAGCACCAACCGTGAGCCGTTTGCCCCTGGGTGGACTGCTAGGCGCAGCAACGGTACGCCGGGTAAAAATCGTGTAGTGAGGACTCATCAAACCACCACAGAGACCGATCATCATCATCGGGATGCGATCGAAGACAGCCTGGGGGGAAAGTTTGAGGTACTCCGCAAGCAGTAGCTGCATACAGAGGGCGCTGTAGCCTCGGGCATAGCCGGTGCCTTCCGTTTGGGCGATGATCGCTACGATATCTTCAGCAGCGATCGCCTTCGTTTCGAGCAAGTGCTGTAAACCGCTGACATCCTCCGGGGCAGCCATAGGTAGTCGATAGACACCGGTTTCAGTCCAAGTGGATTCCATGCAAAACTCCTGAGGTAAGGGGGATATGAGATGCATTAGTTCGGATCAAGAACCATGCGGGCAGACTCTAAGGTTGAGTTAATGTGAGTCAAGACAAGATGGGTCGCCTGATCTACATCCTGGGTAAGGTAGGCAGCGAGGATGGCGCGATGTTCGGCATCCGCAGAGGCACGCTGATCCGGATGCTGCGTAAACGACAAATTGATATAGAGGGTGGCAATATCGGAAAGGCGTTGCAGGACGTTGTGTAAATGGGAGGTGGTCATGGGGCCGTAGAGCAGGCGGTGGAACTCACGATTCAGCACAATCCATTCGGCTTGATCCGGCTCCGCTTCCATCTGGTCTAACAGAGCTTCAGCGGTTTGCAGTTGGGCACTGGTGATATATCCGATACTTTTGCGCACAGACAGGGGCATGAGGGCAGCCCGAATCTCAAAGATTTCTTCGAGTTCTGCCAACGTGGGTGTGTGAACAACGGCTCCACGAAAGGCGTCCAGATCAATTAAACCTTCGCTGCTCAGTTGCCGCAGGGCTTCACGGATGGGGGTGACACTCATCTGCAAGGAGTCGGCTAGGTCGGCTTGCACAAGGCGGGTACCGGGGGGCAGATGTCCAGCCAGAATCGCTCGGCGCAGATGCTGAGTGACATTGGCTTGGCTGGTGCGGGGGCTGGGGGCAAGCTTGGGAATGGTATGTTTGGTAGCCAAGGGATTTCCTCCTACAGGCGATCGCTCCTCAACCAGCGGCAACCGGTGGTCTAGAATCATCAGAGACCTCGCAAGCGAGAGATATCACGAGAAACAGAGCAACGTCATGCTAGGTTCGAGTCGCCATCCATCACATATTATATATCATATATGATTTGAGTTTGACTAGTCCTCACCCCAGCGATCGCTCCATGGTTGTCTATAAAGAATTGAAACGCTTGATCCAGCCCTAGTTACTACCCATTGTTTCCTTGGGCACACTAAAACCAGTCAAACTTAGCAGAGTACGGACATCCCTACATCCATGTCACAACCCAGCACTCATGCTATTTCTACCGCATTGCGCCCCCCTTTCTACAATGGTAGGCCACGAGTATTGGGTTAGCTCACGGTCTCATACATCACTATCCCCCAGATGATTATCTACTTGGTTGAGGCGACCCATTGAATGAAAACTTGAACTCCTTGCAGTGCATTCACCCCAACGATTTAGAAAAAGGAACGCTGCCGTCCTTTACCTTCAATCGTTTCCATTCCTTTTAGGAGAATTGATGATGAGTACTCACCTCCTCCGTCCAGAACTCGGTGACTTTAGCAGTATCGTATGTTTCAAAGCTGTTATTGTAGGCGTCGAAGAAGCCCTAGGAGAAAAAACAGCAGCGATCGCTCTTTTAGCAGCAGGTCGCCTACGGGGTAAAAATCTAGCTAAAGACCTAAATCTTAGCAATACCAACATGCCTCTGGATCAGGTTACCATTTTGTTGAACAAGGCATTAGGAAAAGATGGCACCCGCCTATGCCTAGTGGATAACATCCTTGAAGTTGATGAAACCTATCAGGTCTTTTGTCGAGAAACCGTCTGTTCTGCCGGAGAACCTCAAGGCTCCAACCGTAATTTGTCCTTTACCCTCGGCGCAGTGCAAGGTGCCTTAGAAGAAATTACTCAAAAACGGCTACGGGGTAAACAAATTGCCTCGGTTTTACGCGGTAGTGACCATGATGTCATTGAATTTGGCATATTGCACTCTTAAAGTCGGTTAAAGTGCCACGCTATCTGTCTCTCACCCTAGCTCTTCCAGTCCTGAGATAGTGAGCTAGACATGAGCTATTCGGTGTTGCTGAACTAGGGTATGCCCCCTAAGAGCCCCTGAAACTCTACGCACATTTTTGCGGAATCATACGACTATTCAGCAACGCCTTTTCTTCTTTGCATGAGCTACCCTAGCCCTATGGGGCACAGCTCACCTGCATCAGGTATCATCAGTGTTCCCCTGGAAGACAGCGCTAGTTGATCTGAGCAGCGTATGCAATACCCCGAATCTCGTTTATGTTAAGGCCCTGCACTCTATCGAGATGGACATAGTGACCTTCAGGGTCATGCTTGATGTTTTGAGTCATCCCTGCAAGCGTTCGGGCATCGGTTACCAAGGTCATTCTACGTCTTGGACGATAACCTGCTCTTCCTCAGGCAATGAATAGACAAAACTAAACTTAAGGTCAAGCTTAAAATGGCCCGATCGCCACGGCTCTCCTGGAAGCAGCATGTCTGCATCATAACGCCCATCCAGCAAATCACTTATTTTTCCTCCTACGGTACTCATGGATCGAACTGTACCCTTGACTTTGCTCAGCCAGTCGCCGATGTCGATCACAGTGGCGGAAACACGGTTATAACGCTTGTCATTGAATTTGATGATCGCTGTTTTGGCAACCAGGCGCTGGTCAACAGGAATGGAGACTAGGCGATCGCCATTCGTAACGTCCGCTGTACCTCGGCGCGGCGGAATAGGTGCTACTTCCAAGCGATCGAGTTCTGCCTCGATGGCCGCTCGACAAATCTCTGACCAGTTTGCCTCTACGTTGGCCATCTGTGCCTTCAAGTCGTCTGGCACATAGATATTAATGCTTGCCATAGGTTGTTTTGCCTGTAAAAAACTATGTGCATATAGCATAGCTCAACTATGCGCATATTGAAACCGTAATATATGCGCATAAGCGTGCTCTTCCTCGACAGTCGCCCATAGGCAAAACACAGCGTCCATACCTGAGGGTCGCTCCAAAGACCAGCCTTTGATCCATCCCTCAAGCATGTGACATGGATCACTCGTAAAACTGCCGATGATCATGCCCAGCCCTGATCCTTATTCCATGAAAGCCTCAGTATAATCACTCGTACCATGCCAGTGACATCACGGGTTTTCTAAGCGATCGCCCCCATAATAAACCTAGATTCAAACAACGAATCAACGGGCTAGTTCATCGTAGGGAGTTGGTCATCATGGGTTGGAAAGTGGGGTGCAAAGTTGCTTGTCATGATCCGATGCGGGGCTATCTGGAAGGATATGTGGAAGCTCTAACCTCCAGTGTGACCTCCGGCTATGCTCTGATTATGGTACTGCCGACCAAGGCATGGAACTACGGACAAGATGGTGGTTCTCTACGTAGCCTCGAACGTCGGGGTTGGCACTTGGTTGAAGCTGCCTAGAAGCATCGAATGCAGGATATCCCAGTCGTGAATCGTCAACCGAACTTGATATCCCCCGTTCAACCATCAGCATTCATTGGCATGAGATCCCTTCAACACAAATCCCCGACCTGCTCACAGCATCGGGGATCTCGCATTCCATACGTTATCTATCAGTCGCCACGGGATGACCTAGGGAAGTTCTGTCCGCCCCATGAGGAAGCGATCGCATTCCCGAGCGGCTCCCCGCCCTTCATTGATCGCCCAGACTACCAGACTTTGACCCCGACGACAGTCGCCAGCGGCAAATACGCCAGGAATGGTGGTGGTATACTCGCCTTCCTCAGCTTTCACATTGCTTCTACCGTCCTGTTCCAAGCCCAGCGCGTCAATCAAGGGTTGCTCGGGGCCAAGGAAGCCCATGGCTAGCAGCACCACTTGGGCAGGAATGACCGCCTCGGTGCCGGCAATCGGTTGGGGGGAGAAGCGTCCCTGCTCATCGCGGACCCACTGGACTTGAACGGTATGCACGGCTTTAACGTGGCCGTTATCGTCACCCTCAAATTTCGTGGCCGTGGTGATATAAGCGCGGGGGTCGCTGCCGAATCGGGAGGCTGCTTCCTCTTGCCCATAGTCCATTTTGTAGACCTTAGGAAATTCTGGCCAGGGGTTGCTGGAGGCGCGGGTTTCGGGCGGTTTGGGCATGATCTCGATCTGGGTGACCGTGTTGCAGCCATGGCGGATGGAGGTGCCGACGCAGTCGGTGCCCGTATCGCCGCCGCCGATGATCACCACGTCTTTACCTGCGGCAGAAATGTAGTCCTCCGTGGGATCGCCTTGGAGGACGGTGCGGGTGTTGCCGGTGAGGAATTCCATGGCAAAGTGAATGCCTTGGAGCGATCGCCCCTCGATGGGCAGATCCCGCGGCCGGGTGGCACCGGTGCAGAGCAGGACGGCGTCGTAGTCCTGGGTTAAGGTCTCCGCACTGATGTCGCGACCGACTTCGGTGTTGCAGACGAAGGTAATGCCCTCAGCTTCTAAGACATCCAGGCGGCGCATCACCACCTCTTTTTTGTCCAACTTCATGTTGGGGATGCCATACATCAACAGTCCACCGGGGCGATCGGCTCGTTCGTAGACCGTCACCCAATGCCCGGCTTGGTTGAGCTGATCCGCTGCCGAGAGACCGGCTGGTCCCGATCCAATCACCGCTACTTTTTTGCCGGTGCGCTGGGCGGGCGGGTTGGGGGTAATCCAGCCCGATTCCCACCCTTTCTCGGCGATGGAATATTCGATATTTTTGATGGTCACCGGCGGGTCGGTGATACCTAGGACGCAGGCCCCTTCACAGGGAGCTGGGCAAACCCGTCCGGTAAATTCGGGAAAGTTGTTGGTTTTATGGAGGCGATCGAGGGCATCTTGCCAGCGACCGCGATAGACGAGGTCATTCCACTCGGGAATCAGGTTGTTAATCGGGCAGCCGCTGGCCATGCGGCTCAGGGTGATGCCGGTGTGGCAGAAGGGCGTGCCGCAGTCCATGCAGCGGGCCCCTTGGGTTTGCAGGTTCTCCTCCGCCATGGGCAGGTGAAACTCGTCCCAGTTGCGGATGCGATCCTGGGGAGCGACCTCGGCGGCATTTTCCCGCAGGTAGTCAATAAAGCCGGTTGGTTTTCCCATAGTTGCAGTGTTCTCAACAGGTAGTGGCAATAGGTCAAATAAGAACAGGTTGGACGAGACCAAGGTTTCGTCCAACCCCGTGAGACGGTTAGCTGCCGCCAATCCGAGCGACATCGCGGGCATTTTCCTCAAAGGCCGCGGAGAGGGCTTCATCACCGCTTAAGCCATCGGCGATCGCATTTTGGATATGCTGCAGGACGCGCTTGTAATCGCGGGGCATGACCTTCACAAACCGAGGAACCATGGCATCCCACTCAGCCAGAATCTGCAAGGCCTTGGCGCTCTGGGTATAGTGGGCATGTTTTTCAATCAAATCATGCACATCGCGGATCTCTTCTGGGTTTTCCAGATGCTCCAGACCCACCATCTGGGGATTGCAGCGCTGGTCAAAATCCCCGGCTTCGTCGAGCACATAGGCGATACCGCCGCTCATCCCCGCCGCGAAGTTGCGCCCGGTGGGGCCTAGAACCACCACTTTACCGCCGGTCATGTATTCACAGGCATGGTCGCCCACACCTTCCACCACCGTTTCCACCCCGGAGTTGCGGACGCAGAAGCGTTCTCCCACCAGGCCTCGGATATAGGCTTCACCGCTGGTGGCACCATAGAGGGCAACGTTGCCCGCGATGATATTCTCTTCAGCGACAAAGGTGGCGGCTTTGGACGGATAAAGAATGATCTTACCGCCACTCAAACCCTTGCCCACATAGTCGTTGGCATCGCCTTCTAGCTCTAGGGTAACGCCACGGGGCACAAAGGCTCCAAAGCTTTGCCCGGCTGTGCCCTGGAAGTGGAGATGGATGGTGTCATCTGGCAGTCCATCCCAATGGCGCTTGGTGATTTCGTTGCCGAGGATCGTACCCACCACGCGATGAATATTGCGAATGGGTAAGGTAGCGCGCACCGGTTCACCTCGCTCAATGGCGGGTTGGCAGAGATCCAGCAGGGTAGTGATGTCCAGAGACTTATCTAAGCCATGATCCTGAGGAATTTGGCAATAGCGACCCACGGAATCATCTACATCAGGCTGGTGCAGAATCTTGGAGATATCCACGCCCTTGGCTTTCCAGTGGGTGATCGCCTTGCGGGCCTCTAGGATATCGGTGCGGCCGACCATCTCGGGAATGGTGCGGAAGCCGAGCTGGGCCATAATTTCCCGCAGCTCCATGGCGATGAAGCGCATGAAGTTGACCGTATGCTGGGGATCGCCGGTGAAGTTTTTCCGCAGCTCTGGATTTTGGGTGGCCACGCCCACGGGGCAGGTGTTTTTGTGGCAGACCCGCATCATGATGCAGCCTAGGGTCACCAAGGGGGCGGTGGAGAATCCATATTCTTCTGCACCTAGGAGGGTGGCGATCGCCAAGTCCCGTCCGGTTTTCATCTGCCCGTCGGTTTCCACGGCAATGCGGCTGCGCAGGTTGTTGAGCACCAGAGTTTGATGGGTTTCAGCCAGACCCAGCTCCCAGGGAAGACCCGCATGCTTAATCGACGTTTGCGGCGAGGCACCGGTACCGCCATCAAAGCCGGAAATCAGCACCACATCCGCATGGGCCTTGGCCACGCCTGCCGCGATGGTGCCCACGCCCACCTCCGACACCAGCTTGACGCTGACCCGGGCCGCCCGGTTGGCATTTTTCAGATCATGGATCAATTCTGCCAAGTCTTCGATGGAATAGATGTCGTGGTGGGGCGGCGGAGAAATCAGACCCACACCGGGGGTGGAGTGGCGCACCTTAGCAATCCAGGGATAGACCTTGAGGCCAGGAAGCTGTCCGCCTTCTCCGGGCTTGGCCCCCTGGGCCATTTTGATCTGCAACTCCCGCGCCTGGGATAGATATAGACTGGTCACCCCAAAGCGCCCGGACGCCACCTGCTTGATAGCGCTGTTTTTCGAGTCGCCCTGATCGTTTGTCCAGGTATAGCGCTCCGGATCTTCGCCGCCTTCGCCGGTGTTCGATCGCCCCCCAATGCGGTTCATGGCGATCGCCAAGGCCTCATGGGTTTCCTTAGAAATCGACCCGTAGCTCATGGCCCCGGTCTTGAAGCGGGTCATGATCGTTTCAATCGGTTCCACCTCGTCGATGGGAATGGGCTGGCGGTCTTTGAAGTCCAGCAGATCCCGCAGGCGGAAGAATTTCTGACCATCGGCGTTGATCAGGGCAGAATACTGCTTATACAGGTCGTAGTTGTTCTCCCGCACTGCCTGCTGTAACAGGTGAATCGACTGGGGACTGAGCAGGTGCTCTTCCCCGTCCTTGCGCCATTGATATTCGCCGCCCACATCCAAGGTGGGATGGGCCAAGGGGCGATCGGGGAAGCCATGGTGGTGGCGCAGCAGGGCTTCTTGGGTAATCACCGCTAGATCTACCCCCTCAATGCGCGAGGCGGTCCAAGAGAAGTAGCGATCGATCACCGATTGATTGAGACCAATGGCCTCGAAGATCTGCGCGCCGCGATAGCTCTGGATGGTGGAAATACCAATCTTCGAGCCAATCTTGATCACGCCCTTGGTGACCGCCTTGATGTAGTTCTTGCAGGCGGTGGCGTAGTCCACACCGGGTAGGCTCTGGTCGGCCACCATATCCCCCAGGGTTTCGAAGGCTAGGTAGGGGTTGATCGCCCCGCAGCCATAGCCAATCAGCACCGCAAAGTGATGCACTTCTCGGGGTTCGCCCGATTCTAGAACTAGCCCCACCCGAGTGCGGGTGCCAGTGCGAATCAGGTGATGGTGCAGCCCCGCCACGGCCAGCAGGGCCGGAATGGCGGCATGGTCAGCATCCACGGCGCGATCGCTCAAGATGAGTAAGGCCGTTCCTGAGGCGATCGCTGCGTCGGCTTGACGATAGAGATCCTCCAGCGCCGCCTCCAGACCCGTGACCCCTGCCTCAGCCGGGAAGGTTATGGGTAGGGTGGTGGAACAGAATGGCCCCGTCTGCAGTGCCTTGAGCTTGGCCAGTTCCTCATTGCTGATCACCGGTGTGTTCAGCTTCAATAACTGACAGCTCTGTGGCGTAGGCTTCAGCAAGTTGCCCTCGCTGCCAATGGTGGTAATCGGTGAGGTGACGATTTCTTCCCGAATCGAGTCGATGGGGGGATTGGTCACCTGGGCAAACAACTGCTGGAAGTAGTCATAGAGCAGCTTGGGCCGGTTCGACAACACCGCCAAGGGCGTATCGGTGCCCATGGCCCCGATCGCTTCCACGCCATTTTGCCCCATGGGCATCAGCAACAGCCGCAGTTCTTCAAAAGTATAGCCAAAGGCGATCTGCCGCTGGCGCAGGTTCGTGGCCTCAAGGGTTGGCACCGGTGCATCGGGAAGCTGGCCCAGCTCCACCAAATACTGATCCAGCCACTCCCCATAGGGCTGCTGGGTGGCCACCTGCTGCTTCAGCTCCTCATCGGAGACAATTCGCCCTTCCTCCATATTCACCAAGAACATCCGCCCCGGCTCCAGCCGTCCCTTGTAGGCGATGCGCTCCGGTTCAATGGGCAATACCCCGGCCTCCGAGGCCATGATCACCAAATCATCCTTGGTGACGTAGTAGCGCGCGGGCCGCAGACCGTTGCGATCGAGCACCGCCCCCATCATGGTGCCGTCGGTGAAGGCAATCGACGCCGGCCCATCCCAGGGTTCCATCAGGCAAGAGTGATATTCGTAGAACGCCCGCTTCTCAGCGCTCATGGACTCATGCCCCGACCAAGGTTCGGGAATCATCATCATCACCGCATGGGGGAGCGATCGCCCCGTTAGGGCCAGCAGTTCTAAGGTGTTATCAAAAATCGTCGAGTCGCTACCTTCAATATTGATCAGCGGCTGCACCCGCTTCAGGTCATCCCCAAAGTAGTCCGACTCAAACATCGACTGCCGGGCGTGCATCCAGTTGATATTGCCGCGCAGGGTGTTGATTTCGCCGTTGTGGGCGATATAGCGGTAGGGGTGAGCCCGCTCCCAACTGGGGAAGGTATTGGTGCTAAAGCGAGAGTGGACGAGGCCGAGGGCACTGGCAAAATCCGGATCCTGGAGATCGGGGTAATACTGCCCCACCTGCACCGGCATCAACATGCCTTTGTACACAATCGTGCGGCAGGAAATGCTGCTGGGATACCAAAAGGCATTGATCCCCGCCACCCGAATGGCCACGTAGGCCCGCTTGCGAATTACGTAGAGCTTGCGTTCAAAGGCCCAATCGTCGTCTAGACCAGGATGGCGCTGAATGAACACCTGCTCCATGAACGGCTCACTGGCCCGGGCCGTTTCGCCCAAGGTCTCGTTGCACGTCGGCACATCCCGCCAACCGATGACCGTCTGTCCCTCTTCCTCAACAACTTGGGCAAAAATCTCGCGGCTGCGCTGACGCACGGCGGGATCGGGCGATGAAAATATCATCCCGACACCATAGTGCCCCGGTGCCGGTAGATCAAAACCAAGCTGACCGGCCACCTTTTTCATGAAGCCGTGGGGCACCTGTGTCAGGAGCCCGGCCCCATCACCGGTATTGGGTTCAGCCCCAACCGCACCCCGGTGATCTAAGTTCAAAAGGATCGTCAATGCTTGGTCAACAATGGAATGAGACTGAGCCCCCTTCATGTTCACCACGAACCCGACCCCGCAGGCATCGTGTTCAAATTGGGGATCGTAGAGGCCCTGTTTCGGCGGCGGAGTGTGACTGTTCATTTATCAAGGATTGATCACGACAGGAAACCCCTAGAACTCTATCAAAACCTGACGGATGTTCTAGGTTTCTTCGGATGATCGCTGCTCATCGTTAGATTCGTATTCTCTAACAATAAACTGATTCGCCACTGCCTCTTAATAAAATCGTCAGAGTCTAGTGGGGGTCTCTGCATTATTTCTTTGCAATTGAAACCCAAGTGGGCCCTGTTTTTCATCAAATTACGACATTTTTAAATCCGATTTCATGCATTAGCCCAGGGATGCAGGCCTAGAAACCAGAAACCTTCACTGCTTCTGTAACAGGGATAACCAATGAGAAAACAGCCCACTATGGGCTCTTGTCAAACTCTTTTTTCTTTGATACATTTCTAAAAAGACCGATCGGTCTCTCAGGTAAACCTTAACCATGACCAAAGCTGCAGACACCAAATTGACGATCATCCAGCGAGCAGCGGATGTGTTTAATCAGCAGGGCTATGCAGGCTCCTCCATGGCAGACATTATGCAGGCAACCGGGCTGAAAAAAGGCGGTATCTACAACCACTTTGCCAGCAAAGACGAGTTGGCGATCGCTGCTTTTCAGTTTGCAGTTCACCAAGTCAGCCGTCGCTACATCCAGATTCTGAAGGATCACCAAGGGGCGATCGCCCGCCTCAAGGCCGTCGTTCATACCTTTGTGGCCAACCTAGATAATCCACCCATTCAAGGCGGTTGCCCATTGCTCAATACCGCCATTGAAAGCGACGATACCCATCCGCTCCTGCGGCAACAGGTGCAGCGGGCAATGGATGCTTGGCGCAAGCTGATCCATCGCATCGTGGACACAGGTGTGGCGGCTGGGGAGATCAAGCCAGAGGTGCAAGCTGATACGGTGGCGACCTTGCTGATTTCGACCCTAGAGGGAGCCCTGATGCTGAGCCAGCTCTACGGCGATCGCGTTCACATCCAGCGAGCCCAGGAGCACTTAAACGACTATATCGACCGATTGCAGCAGTCTTGATCCCCAGGGACTGAAGGCGATCGCCACCGAACCGCCGATAGTTTCACCCTAAAAAAGACCGATCGGTCTTGCTTTTTTACCCCATCCCTCAGGAGACCCCATGCTGACCTTTTACTACCATCCCCTGTCCCCCTTCGCCCGTCGTGTTTGGATTGCCCTCCTGGAAAAAGGACTTGCCTTTGAGCCGGTGGTGGTGAACCTCAATGGCGATCAGTTTCAGCCTGAGTTTTTGGCCCTGAATCCCTTTCACCATGTACCAGTCCTCGTCGATGGTTCCTTGCGCATTCTGGAATCTCTAGCCATTTTGGACTATCTAGAAGCCCAGTATCCAACCCCAGCGCTTTCACCCCAATCTCCAGCAGCGATCGCTAAGATGCGCATGGTGCAGATGGTCGCGACGAATGAGCTGATGTCTCAACTACCTCCATGGGTGATGAATTCTGGGCAACCTCAGGTTACCGAGGAGCTACAGCGGATCCTGATATTCTTATCTGAACAGTTGGGCGATGCTCCATTCTTTGGGGGTGACGAGATTTCCTTAGCCGATATCACCGTTGGCACCGTCCTGCCATTGCTGCACCGGCTAGGTTTAGATTTCACCGACTATCCAGCGATCGCCGCCTGGCATAACCTCATCATAGCCCGTCCCGTCTGGCAGCAAACAAATCCTGATGAGGCATCCTTTTCGATCTGGAAACGGTGGGTATCGTTGAAAATTAAACGTCGCCAGCAACAGATAGCACGAGCCTCCTAGGTGTGGGGAGCGATCGCTCCCTGATCTGTCAGGTCTAACCCGATCGAAGGCGATTCATCGAGTTAGAAGAATATGGCTCTTGCTACGTTAGGTAGATCCCTCAGCGGCCTCGCCTTCTTATCTTCAGCAAACCTCATATTACTAACTAAAACCGCGTCCACGGGTAGCGATCGCCCACGTGATCAATTCGCCCTGCTGTCCGCCCGCCGCCAAGTATTGCCCTTGGGGATGCCAAGCCAGGCAAGCAAAGCCGCCAGATGCTCCCTGCAGGCGCTGGATCAACGTGCGGGCAGACTTGCATAAACAGACCGTTCCATCATCGGAGGCCGAGGCTAGCCAACGAGAGCCCGGTTGGAAGGCGATCGCCACCACTCGACTCATATGAACCGATAGAGGCTGAGCCGCCCAGCCTGCATTGGGATCCATCTCTTTTTGCCAAATAATCACCTCTTCTGCACTAATACTTGCCAAGAGAGGTGCCTTATTAGACTTAGCATCACCGGGCCAGGCAAGTTGACGTACCTTACCCGGAAAACCTTGCATCTGCCACGGGGCTGGGTTGCCCATTTCCCAGACCAGTAGGGTGCGATCATGGTTGCCAGCCGCTAGGTAAAGACCATCCGCAGACCAAGCGATCGCTTCGATGGCGGCGGTGGTTTCCCGTTCTTCGGGCGGTGCATCCCAGGCTTGGCGTTTCCATGTTTTGATGGCACAATGTCCTGCAACGGAGAGATGCTCGCCTCGGGGATGCCAGGCTATATCTAGCACCGAAGAGGTGGCAAAGGCGAGGGTGGTGACCTGAGCTTGGGTAG
>RECH01000213.1 GCA_007694125.1 Leptolyngbya sp. DLM2.Bin15 | reverse complement strand
GGCGGCGAGAGATAGGGCGATCGCTCCCAATCCATGCGCGATCCAGAGCAAGTTGAGGGCTGATTGACAGACAAAACTCCTGCGATCTTAATGCTCTCGTAGCTTAGGTTAGCATCAGCGTAACCCAACGAAATCTAAGCTGGCACTGGGTTTGACGTTGCTCAACCTAGCCTAGACAAAAAGATTGCTCAGTCAACTAGGGTTGAGGGTTTCTTGTCACATGCGCGACAGCAGCTTCGTGAAACTATGATGTCTTGCCGCCTGGCCATGAATCTGCGAGAATTCACAGCAGTCGCTGGGTTGCGTATAGGCTAGAATCGGCAGTAGAGACCAGAGACAAATCTAGCTAATCGTGGGCAGGGGCAAAGCTTCGGGCAAAAAATCCGCTAGCATAGAATTACGAGAGGAGAAGATGGCTTAATGATCAACTTTTTGGGAAATTCCGCATCGTTGCTGGGGTTCCCCCTCTGCCCTCGGGCAGGTCTCCCCTTTCCATTGACCGCTGAGAGGAACTTGCCGTGAATTTTGGTACTCCCGTCCCCCTGCTGATTGGGATTGTCCTCATCGTTGGTGCGATGTCCCTCTTTTTCCTGGATAAACTGAAACCGGGCTACGGACGGGATGCGGATAAGGTGTATTCCATCCTGTTGCTGATCTCGGGCCTCTTCCTACTAGCCCACTTGACCATGGAGTTGCTGGCCTCGTTCCAGCAGGTGATTATGGTCGGGGTGATTGTTGCCCTCTTTATTGAAAACATCCAAAATCGTCCCCCCAAGGACGACCGCGGCAGCGATCGCGATCGCTACCCCAGTGGCTCCGACTATGGCGACCCTGCCCCTACCGAGCCCTACCGTCCCAGCCGCGCCCTAGAACCTCGCCGCACCCCCCGCACCAATGTGCGGGCCCGACTCGACGACGAGCCCTATCCCATGTATAGCGATCGCCGCCCTGCTCTGCGGAGTTGGGATGAGGGCGATCGCCCGTCTCCCCGCCGCCGGCCTACCTCAGCTAGCCGTCCCACCCCTCGTCTCGATGCATCCCGTGTGCGCCCAGATTGGGATGCAGAACCTGTGGAACCACGCCCTACACGGTCGAGCGATCGCCCTGCACGTCCACCGCTACCGCCCGACGATGAGCAGCCGCCCATCGCGTCGTCTGGCACCAGCTATCGGATGCGCCCGCAGTCGCGTCAGGATGACGGCCCTCGCCGCCGACCGCCATCGAGGTCACCGTCCTCAGATTACGTCGATTACCGACCCATCGATTATCCGTCGGAATCGGTCTAGCGTCCCACGTGGTCTGACGCTCCTCTCATAGACCCGACTCCATCCAACCAAAACGCCACCCCGTCATGATGATGAGGTGGCGTTTTGTTGGTGCAACGTTGTTGGTGCAACGTTGACGGCTATGCATGGCGGTTGGCTTCGGCTTGGAGCCATTCATCCACCGGCTGACCATCCCGGCGCTGCAGTTCAATTTCAATCACCATAGCGGCGGCTTCGCCCGGAGGAGCAGGACGTTCGTGAAACAGAACCTTGTACATCTCCGGATCTTCGTTGCGTTCGCGGAGCCAATCCTGAACTTTGGTAGTGGCAAAGAAAGACTGTCCCTGCTCAAACAATCGCGTGATCTGCATCTGCAGTGTAAACGGGTTAATGCGAGGCATAGCAGTATAAAGCTAATGACTGCACCTATTGTAGCGCTTGGCTTAAGCCGGAGCGGTCATCGACCCCGGCTAGCTGATGCCTAATCCTTTAGTTTTGCTGGAGGCGGATGAGTTCCTCTTGAAGCCGTTGATGCAGGTCAGAACTGCGACCGGCTTGCCCCAGCATTTGAGTAATGGCATTGAACCGCTCAATGGTTAGATCATTTTGCTCCACAATGCGGATGGCGCGATCGCAGTAGTTGCGGGCGATGGTACGAACGTTGGAATTGAGGCGGGTAATGCTATCTGGACGGTGGCAGGCAATCGATGAGGTAGCATTATTGCCCGATAGGGAGCGAATTTCATTAAAGGCCGTTTGCCGCAAGGGTTCAATCACCAAGACGGCGCTGGCATAGTTACGAAGCTCTCGGTCGGAGAGAGTTTGAGCTTGGGCGGCATGTCCCCACTGGATGGATGAGGATTCGATATGAACCGAGGGAATCGCATCACTCAAGACAGCAATGGACGCCACTGCAAGAGCTAGGCTGACATGACGAAACTGGACTATTAAGCGTTGGAAGTCTCGCATCATAACGATAAAGAAAGCTGGAAACAGTAGGGTAGGAAACAGCGGAAGTCTTTGAGGTAGCTGAGGGTTGATGCTCAAACGTTGGGGTCTTGTTCTCCGTCCAGGAGTTGGGTTGTGGACAGCGTAGCTAGGTGGATGATGGTATGGATCTGGTAATCAAACGATCATTGAACCATGGCTTAGGATCAGGGTGGGAAGACTCAAGCCCAATCCAACCTGATTTCGATGGTCACAGATCTGACTACATCCCTATCCATTCGGTAGCAGAGACAAACAGGCAAAGACTGGACAGATGCTCGGCAACCAACTTGGATGGCTAGGTGCTGAGTCAGATGGGTATAAGTCCTTTGAATTATTTTAGGGAGATGAAGTTCCACAGTTAGCGATCGCTCTTGTGGTATCGTCCCTGGACGGCGCTAGCGCCACTGCCCTGATGAAGGTGCTTGAAAGGTTTGGCATAGCTGGATCACGTGGGTTTGCATCCAGGATCGCGGCTCTGCTCCTTGCTTTAGCCCCAAGTCAAGCTGGAGCAAGAGTTTGAGAGCTGTTTGGAATTGATCGAGAGAAATCGATCGCACCTCTTTTTGAAGAAAGTAAATTCGCTTAGGATTGCTCACGTCGGCGGCTTGAGCGATCGCCCGTTCATCTCGTTCCCCCAACTGCACCATCAGCTTCACCCAGAGCCAGGTGCGGACTTGTCCCACCAGGGTAGTCACAATTTTTAGCGCTGGTTCGTTGCGGTTGAACAAATCGGCAACGAGGGTGAGCGCCCGGGCCGTGTTGCCCTCGCGGATCGCCGCAGCCAATTGCAAACTATTTTGGGTGGATGTGGTCACCAGGGTGGCGATCGCTTCCTCATCAATAGACCCATTACCCTGCCCATCGCTGACGTAGAGGCTGAGTTTTTCCAACTCGGTGACCAATTGGCGGGTATCATTACCCACCGCATCCGCCAGCAGTTCCGAGGCTTTGGGCGTCAGGGTGAGGTGCATCTCCCGCGCTATGGTTTCCACATGGCGAATCAACTGGTCGGTTTTCCAAGGAGAGATGGCGGCAAATTCCCGAATCGTGGCATGTTGCTTCAGCAGCTTAGTGGACTTGAGCCGACCGTCGGGCTTACCCGCCAGGGTCATCACCACCACGGATGTATCGGGAATATGGGGCAGGGTGCGCTCCAGTTCTGCCAGCAGCGCCTCAGAGCAGCGTTGGGCGATGGGAGTGTCTACCAGCCAGATAAACCGTTGACCACTGCCGAAGGGGGGCGTCATGGCTTGGTTGAGGGCCTGCACCACGGCATCGGCTTGATCCGGCAGCAGTTTATCGGCATTGAAGCTAGCCCAAGCAGGATCGAGGGTGCGATCGCGCAGGGTGGCGATCGCTCGATTGAGGGCAAATTCATCATCTCCCCAATAGACATGAACCGGCATTCCAGTCTCCTTGTGGTGAAGGCTCGTGGCGTGATTTTACGAACCGCCTGTAGCCATCTGGCTCAGAAGCGTGAGACCACCGCCCGTGCCCAACAGCAGCAGTAGACCCAAGGCTCCTGCCAGGGGTTGCCCATGGATGCCCACTAGCCAGGCTGGAGTCGTCACCGGGGGGCGATCGCCCTGGAGGGTATCCACGGTAGCCACGCCCCACACCCAGCCAGTATGCAGCCCCCAAGCTAGGCCAATCGCGTTGCCATCCACCCAGCAGGCCAAGGTGAGCACCATGCCCATGAGCCACAGCCCTGGCAGTTGAGGAACCGTACCGCGACCATCCCAAACCAGGTGCAGGCTAGCAAAAATGATGCTGGCGATCGCCCCTGCAACCCATTGATCAAGGTGCGATCGCAGGGCATGGTGCAGGAACCCACGAAACACCAGCTCTTCGATCAACCCCACACTAGCGGCAACAGCCAGCAGTCCCACTAGGGTTGCTAGGGATAGCTGCTGCCAGGGCAGGGGCGGTTGGTCAGGATGCAGCCGCTGCAGGACAGCGCCCCGAAGGATGTAGAGCATACCGATGCCAGCCAGCCCCATGGCTAGCCCTGCTCCGGCCGAGGGGATCAGTCGGTATCCCACCCATCCGTAAGCCGCCCAGGTATCAGCCGACAGATGCTGAATGCCCCACAACACCAAGGGTGCCAGCCCATACAGAATGGCTAAAAGCGGCAATTTCTGGGCAGCGGTTGCCGGTTGAAACGGTCGCCAGTGCAGCCGCTGGGCTAAGGGAACTGCCATCGGTAGCCAGAGGACTACCCAGGTAGCAAAGAAGACCCCTATCCAACCGATGGGATCGAGGCTGATGTCCCTAATCACCCAAAACCTCCTGGGGGCGATCGCTCTCCGGTTTCTGGGCACAGATCACACCAAAGGTAATCAACCCATCCCGATAGCCCCGCTGCATCAATCCCATGGATAGGGCCGCTTGGATAGTCGTCCAGCCCGATCGCATCAAACCCCACAGAGCCGACCAACTGAACGCCGAGCGCACCACCACCGCCCAGAACGGAGCCACCGCCTTAGACCAATCGTCGGTACGCATCCCCTGAAACCCGAGTTCTTCAACGATCACCGCATAGTTCGACAACGAAATGACGTAGGGCAGACAGTAGACGCGGTAAATGTCATCAAGGTGTTTGTGTTCACGGTTCGTTAGGGGAGCCATATCGGTTTCCCGGTGACACCATGTGGCTAATATCAGCGTGCCCCCTGGTCGCAAGACTCGATAGCACTCACTGAGAAACTGGGTTTTGTCGGGCATATGCTCCCCACTTTCCAGCGACCATACAAGGTCGAAGCTGTTGTCGGCAAAGGGCATAGCTAGAGCATCCGCCACCAAAAAAGTAGCGGGAATGTTAGCGAGACGCGATCGCTCCTCCGCCCGCTGGGCCTGCACAGGACTGAGGGTGATCCCGGTGGCCGCCGCCCCAAATTTTTCTGCTAGGTAGAGAGAACTCCCGCCAATGCCACAGCCCACATCTAATACCGAAGTCACATGGGTCACCTGAGACCAAGACAGGAGTTCATCGATTAAGTCAATTTGAGCTTGGCGTCGTTCCTTGGGAATCGTGCCATCTGCCCCATAGTGACCGTGGTGCATATGTTCGCCCCACACCTGCTCCCACAACCCAGACGATGCATCGTAGAATTGCTGAATTCGATTTTGTAACGAGGTTGTCATCCTCAACTCCTTGAAAAATAGTTGCACCGGGACATCACTATAATCTGCCTGCCGATTGGTACCCTGGAGAAGCTATGGGAAAGGGCTTCAGGCACATGTCACAGGTGCAAGCCATGGGTAGATGGGTTAGATCCAAGGGACAGCTTTTCCCCTATCTTGCTGGATCCAGCCTTGGGTCAGGTGTTCTCACAGAATGGACAGCCAACGAGGACATCGTTCTGACCATCCCGTGCGCATGCCATTTCTAAAGGGTAAACCTATTCATGACTGTCTCTCGAACGATTTGCTTGGGTTTTTTAGCGCTCATTGTCATTGGAACACTGCTGTTGGTGTTGCCCTTGTCCACCAGTAGCAGGGAGTGGAACTCGCTGGTCACAGCGCTGTTTACCTCAACTTCCGCCGTTTGTGTTACCGGATTGATCATAGAAGATACGGGTACCTACTATTCTGTCTTTGGGCAAGTCGTCATTTTGCTGTTGATTCAGGTTGGCGGTTTGGGCTATATGACGGCCAATACCTTCCTGCTGCTGTTGCTAGGGCGACGCTTCGGGCTACGGGAAAAACTCGCCATCCAAAAATCCCTCGATATCCCTGGCATGTCTGGCTCTGTAATTCTAGTGCGATCGATCATTGCCCTGACGCTGGTGTTTGAAATGACGGGGGTCTTGCTGCTGCTACCGGTGTTTAGGGAAGACTATGGCATGGGCTATAGCCTCTGGCTGGCTATCTTCCATAGCATTAGTGCCTTCAATAATGCTGGGTTCAGCCTATTCACTGACAATTTGATGGGCTATGCCACATCGGTGCCGATCCACATCGTGATTCCTGGACTAATCATCTTTGGCGGTATTGGCTACCAGGTGATTATGGAGGCCTATATCTGGCTGCGCGATCGCCTTCAGGGACGGCATGGATGGTCTGTGTTCTCGCTGAATTTTAAAATTGTGACCAGCACCACGCTTGTCCTGTTGGTGGTGTCCACCCTGATGTTTTTGGGGATCGAACTACAGCATCCCAATATGCCAGTGGCCACACTCAATGCGGGCGATCGCCTCCTGCTTGCCTGGTCAGAAGCCGTCATGCCCCGCACCGCCGGATTCAATACAGTAGACTACGGCAGCATCAATGCGGTGGGCCTGTTTGTTACCATGGCGCTGATGCTGGTGGGCGGCAGTCCAGGCAGTACGGCAGGGGGCATTAAAACAACCACGCTGCGAATTTTGTTTAGCTCAACCAAGGCCGTGCTCCAGGGCAAAGAAGAGGTGCTCTGCTATCAGCGGCAAATCCCGGTGTCGTTAATTTTCAAAGCGGTAGGCGTCGTGTTTGGCTCCACCACGGCCATTTTGTTCATGACCCTGATCATTGGCGTGAGCAATCCCAATATTCCCTTCATTGCCATTGTCTTTGAGACCATCTCCGCCTTTGCCACCGTGGGGCTCTCGACGGGAATCACCGCTAGCCTCTCTATCCTAGGTAAGCTGGTGATCATCTGCACCATGTATATCGGTCGGGTGGGCATTTTGATCTTCATAGCCGCACTCTTAGGCGATCCACAGCCTAGTGTGGTGCATTATCCCGAAGAAAATCTGCTGGTGGGCTAGCTCAAAAGGTTGTGATTCTTCATTAGGTTTTGTAGAGTTGAGTGACATCTATGCCCTCGAATCGCTATGATACAGCACTAGATGTAGGGTTTTTGATAGGAGCGATCGCTCTCTGTGCAGAAGCTGACGGCAACCTTGGGTGACTCAGTCGGTCAGGACTCAGCCTTGGATGATCGCCCATTGCGCCTCAGACGCTAGATGTTTTGAATGAGCTACTTGCTTGACCTCGCCGTTGAAATAGCCATAGTGGAGCCACACCATGCAAACTGACCTTCGAACCCCGGCCCATCCTCAAGCTGAACTATCGCGCTTGCAGGACGAACTGCAGATGCGAGATCAGTTGGTGCAGCAGCTTTCCCAGGAGCTCTTTCGCTTGGTGAAGGGCAATAACAGCATTGTGCCCGCCTCGCCTCAATTGTCTGAGCAGCACCAATCAGAAATGCAGGCTTTGCGGGAACAACTGCGCGGTGTCGAACAGCAGGTGCAGTTTTACCAAGAGCAAATTTCTGAGCGGGATGCCGAAATTTATCAACTGCGGCAGACGGTTCATGAACTCACCGATCGCTCTCGGATGCTGGAGCAGGTGGTGCAGGAAATGCCGGGGGTATATCGTCAGAAGTTTGCCGAACGCTTAGCGCCGATTAAGGAAAAAGTGGCGCATATTCAGCGGGAAAATCGTCAACTCCATGCCGAACTCCAGAGCGTCAGCTACCGTCTGGCGGTACGCAATCGTCAGACGACGCATGTAGATCTACCCAGCTTTGTGCCTGGTCTCGGCGGGAAGCCGGTGATCCCCAGCTTTGGAGACGCTTAGGTGGTCACAGTACTGATTGCGGTAGACGATGGCGATCGCTCTCTGGGCAAGGCAGGATCTGAGATTGATCCTCGGCTCATGGCCCTACAAAAGGCGATCGCCGCCGATCCCGTGACCTCAACCGGCGATACTGTGACCTGCTTGGCGGCTTCCCAGGTGGGTCATGCTTGGCCAGGGATGGATCCAAGCGATCCAGACGCCACGGTTCTTTGTCCTCTTACCCTGGATATTGCAGCGGATCTAGAGTTTCCAGGGCAGTCGATCTATGCCCGCTGCCGCGATGTTGCCGGGCTGCGGCGCTGGGTGGCCGATACCTGGGGCTACAGCACAGGGACGGGCACGATTCAGGTGCCCATTGTCTGGACGGCACGGGGGCCGCTCTACGCAGAAGCGATCGCTCCGGTGCATGAGATAGATATCCACGGCAGCAATCGGTCTGGGATGCCCTACCTTCAGCCCCTGCATCTATCCGATCGGCAACGCCAGTCCCTCTATCGCTTAGGGGGAAATCTGCTGCGATCGCTCTCGGCTCCCCCAGCGGTTTATATGCTGCAGGTGGCCATCCTGGCGGATGATCTCCTGTTCGACCGTCTCTGGCCCTTTCCCACAGAGGCAGCGATCGCCAGCGTGGGCTGCCAAACGCCAGATCTATTAACGGCCCATTGGCGAAGTCTAACCCAGCGATCGGTCTTAGATGTGGCGATCGCCACGCCCGTGACCTATGGGGTCTTGAAGGCAACGTCTGTGTGAACCCTGCCTGAAAACCTTGTTAGCCAGATGGTTTCACCCCTACCACCCTGGGAAAGAGGGTTGGGGTGAAAGTCTTCGAGGTTTGTCCTGCAACCAGGTCTAAACCTCATGCTGGCTACTGCGTGACGGAAAACGTTTTGATCTCTAGAACCGGGCCCACCATGGCTAAGGTCGCAATGTCGGAGCGGATCTGCCCTTGCACCCTAACCGCGAGCCCCGCAGTACATAGGTCTGCCGGTGGGCGGTGCAGTTCATAGGTGTCGCCTTGATCGGTCACCAGCGTCCAAGCTCCCATGCCTAGGGTGACCCGCTGGATGGTGCCGGTGAGTTGAACATTGCTCATCGGGGGGATACCTCCGTTTTGGCAGCTAGGTTGGCAATACCGAAGCAGAGCAAGGCATTCACCAGCAAAAATCCTTGGGCGATCGCGCCACTGCCTAGCCCGAGGACTGGATAACTCAAGACCGCGCTGACCGTGAGCGCCGCCGTCATCCCCAAGCTGGTGCCGATGGTGAGTAACCGACCGCCGGGATGGCCCAGCAAGATCGCTAAGCAGCCCAAGGGAATCAGGACGCTCGCGAATAGGGGATTGAGCACCGCGCTCCCTTGAATAGCACCGCCCAGTTCGGTCAGAGAACTACCCATGACCCGCAGGGGCCATTGGGGTAGGTCGTAGATATAGAGGCCTCGCAGGAAAAATAGGCCCGAACTGCCGACGACCAACCCGCTCGACAAGGCCCAGCCCCCGAGTCCTGGGAGATAGTTGCGCAGCACCCAAGCCAAGAGGTAGGAGCCTAGCACCATAGCTACCTTGGGCCAGAAGGCAATAATGCCGCCATCAAACCAGAAGCGCAGGTTGAGATAGCCTTGGTTTTTAAACCAGCGGAAAAAGTCGCGGAAGTTGAGCTGTCCCTGCAGGGCAAGTGTGACCGCCGCCCCGGCATCGAGGTGTCCAGCGCCGTAGTGGTTGAGGGTGTCGTTCTCGACGGTGCGGGCGGAGGTTTTCAGCAGGGTGGCAATGTCCTCAGGATCCTCGATGCCGACGGATTTGAGCAGGGCAGCAACACCCGCCACATGGGGCGCGGCCATGCTGGTGCCCTGGAGCGATCGCCATGCCGGATTCCCAGTTGCTGGATCGAGGGTTTCCTGCAAAATTCCGCCCGCATCACTATCCGCCCCTAGGCTGCCGCCGGGAGCCGAGAGGTCAACCCCAGCCCCAAAGTTGGAGTAGGGCGCTTTGACGCCGGTGGCATCTAGGGCAGAGACGGCAATCACGTTGGCATAGCGAGCTGGGAAGGCGGCGGCATTGGCATTGGCATTGCCCGCCGCGGCCACAATCACCACCTTGCGTCGGTGGGCATAGGCGATCGCATCCTGCAACACCTGACTGTCACCAAAGCCCCCCATACTCATATTGATCACGTCAGCTCCGTGGTCGGCAGCAAAACGGATGGCTTCGGCAATATCGGATACGGTGCCGCTGCCCTCTGCACTTAAGACCTTGAGGGGCATGAGCTTGGCTTTGTAGGCAATGCCTGCCACGCCATAGCCATTGTTGGTGGATTGGGCGATGGTGCCCGCCACATGGGTGCCGTGGCCGTTATCGTCCAACGCTTCTACTTGATTGTTGACGAAGTCGTAGCCGGCTACAAAGGCGGTGTCCTTGAGATCGGGAACCGGGGTGATGCCGGTATCAATCACCGCCACCGTGATGCCCTCGCCCTGGGTGTCATCCCAAGCCCGCTCCATATTGATGCTGCGGAGATTCCACTGCTTGCTGTAGTCAGGATCGTTGGGGATCGCCTGGGTGGAATATAAAAAGTTGGGTTCAATCGACTGCACATCAGACCGCAAGGGCGATCGCTTGAGGCTGCGCAGCAGGGCGCGATCGCCTTCGATGACATACAACTGCTGCTCGTTGGAAAAGGCACTATTGAGGGTGGGCGTCTGTCCGGTTTCTTGAGCGATCGCCTCTAGGTATTGGGTCACCGTTTCCGCAGGTAGATCATCTCGAAAGTCGAGCAGGAGGGACGTATAGTCACCTCGGTTCATCAATTGGGGAGCCGTCGCCACGGCCCAGAGCAGTCCCCCCAGAAATAGTCCCAGCAGCAGTAGTCGTTTCATTGGCTTGGCGAGTGACAGGATTTTTCCTACCATAGCTCACTCTGCTCGGGGGCGGACTGTTGGCCAGGGATCGAATCTTGCTACAGTTGAAAGAATCGATGCGCTAAAGGGTAGGGGCAATGGAACGCGGGCTAATGTGGCTGCCGCTGCTAGCGTTGTTTATCGGGCTAGCCTGGGCAGGATGGAACGAATACCAAAAATTAGAAGCCTATAAGGTTTGGGCATCGGAGTTTGAGCGGGCAAAATACGATATTTATGCCATGCTAGGGCAGACGGGCGATCGCCTCACCTGGGGCAAGCCTACCCGCCGTGGCCCTGTTGATCTACACCAATTAGCGATCGCTGATATTGTGCGGATTACGGTGATCCATGGCTCGGAGGAGATTCCTGCCGACCAATTTATAGTCCTAGAGCAGCAAGAGGCGATCGCCCAATCCAATCGCCGCATTCAACTTGCTTTACACCTGATCGATACCCCTGACCCTGTTTGCATTCCCTTTACCGAGTTGCCCCTCGCCCTAAAATGGGGCATATACCTTGAACGCCATCGTCAGCAGCTTACCCTCAGTCCTGATGCTTAGCCATCTTGCCCAGCCCCAGACCACGAGCAGAAGATCCCCTGCATCTAAGTCTTGGCTACCCCCTGCCTAGGTCAGCTTTTTGACCAAGCTTACCTAGACCATGGGTCGTTGCCCTAGGCAAAACCTAACTGTCATGTCTTGCTGTCCATCTGCAAGGATATCTGTCGATCTAAGCGGATGTTGGGAAGGCTTCCTCGAATGATCGTTGTACCCTTGTCTCTATTTGTTCCTGACCTTGAGATGACTGACCTTGTTTCTGTCTCTCGTACTGATCTTGCTCAGCGTCGTCAGCTTCTTCGTCGTCAGCGACGATGGCGACTCCTGCAGTCGTTTTGGCGAACGGGCTTACTGATGGGTATAGCCGGTGGACTGGTGTGGCTGACGACCCAGCCCATATGGGTGATCCAACAGGTTGATCAAGTCAGTGTTGAGGGTAATGAACTGCTTTCCGTCGAAGCAATTCACTCCCTGCTTCCCATTAACTATCCCCAATCGTTGCTATACCTCGACCCCAATGCGATCGCTGACTACCTAGAAGCCCAAGGGCCCATTGAAGAAGCGACCGTCACCCGGCGGCTCCTACCACCAGGGCTACATGTGCAAATTCAAGAGCGTTATCCTGTGGCCGTACTAGTGCGAGGCAATGCCTCTGCTAGCGCAGACCTCCGGATTGAAGCCGCGATGATGGAAAGCGATCGCACGGCTCAAGTCGGGCTGATTGATGAAAAAGGATTTTGGATGTCTCTATCCGCCTACGTAGCCTTAGATAATTCTCTGTCGTTGCCGAGTCTGAAGGTGCTAGGTATGCAAGAACACCAGCGCCGTCAGTGGTCCCAGCTCTATCAAGTCTTGCAGCAGTCTCCCCTATCCATCTACGAGGTTGACTGGCGTGATCCCAGTAATCTGGTGCTGTCCACAGAATTGGGTACCGTGCATTTTGGCCCCTACAGCGATCGCTTTCCTGGCCAATTACAGGTGCTCGATCAACTACGTGAGCTGCCCCGGCATATCGATGTAGGACAACTGGATTATATTGACCTACGCAATCCAAACTCGCCGTTGCTCCAAGAACTCGGTACAGTGACCCCAAGTCCCATGCCCTCTGCTCTGGGGAACCCAGAGAACCCTAGCCCAGAGCCCAATTAATCGTGGGGGGCTAACGTTCCCTGGGCTATAAGTTTCTTAATAGTCCCACGCGGGAACGAGCCGTTTTGCCGACAGTAGTCTAGAATTTGTCAGTTAGCATGATTGGCAACGGTCGGGGGAACCATATCCCCATAGCAGGTCAACTAGTATCGGTTTACTACACCGCCCTAGTCATCTTCTCTAAATATTCATAGAAGTATTCATAGAAGACTTGCCCCAGTAGTCCGGTTGGTTCCTAGCGGAACCCGTGTTTTAGGGGGAATTGTTGGTTTTTGCTGCAAGTTACCCTATAGTTGTCTAGAGTTGTCCGAGGGTGGGGATTCTTGCATCCGGTACTCCTGATGTGATGATTGTTTTGATAATCAGCTCAGCCGCGAATATAGTGGTGGCATCCCCTGAGTAACCTGATAAGGAAAATCCATATATCGATGACGGCTTCAAATCCTTTCACAAATTCTAAAGATCATTTGAATCAGGTTTATGATGCCCATAATGCCCTGGCAGACGAACCCAGGAGTGGTGAAATTGTGTCGAGCAGTGTAGCCAGAATTAAAGTCATTGGAGTGGGGGGCGGCGGCTGTAATGCAGTCAACCGCATGATTGCTAGCGAGGTTGCTGGAGTAGAATTTTGGTCGGTAAATACCGACTCCCAGGCCTTGACCCTCAACGATTCCCACAACTGCCTTCACATAGGGCAGAAAGTTACTCGTGGTTTAGGAGCAGGGGGCAACCCCGCCATTGGGCAGAAGGCGGCTGAAGAGTCGCGGGATGAAATTTCTGCTGCCCTGAAGGGATCTGACCTCGTCTTTATTACTGCTGGCATGGGCGGCGGTACCGGCACCGGTGCAGCTCCGATTGTGGCAGAGGTAGCCAAGGAAATTGGCGCGCTGACCGTGGGTGTGGTGACGCGTCCCTTTACCTTTGAAGGACGACGACGTACGAGCCAGGCTGATGGTGGCATCGAGGCCCTTCAGAGTCGGGTGGATACGCTGATTGTGATTCCCAACGACAAATTGCTGTCGGTGATATCCGAGCAAACCCCGGTGCAGGAAGCCTTCCGGGTTGCCGATGATATTCTGCGCCAAGGTGTGCAAGGGATTTCCGATATTATTACCATCCCCGGCTTGGTGAATGTGGACTTTGCCGATGTGCGCGCGGTGATGGCCGATGCTGGCTCAGCACTGATGGGCATTGGCATTGGGTCGGGTAAATCTCGGGCCCGAGAAGCGGCCATTACCGCCATTTCCTCGCCGTTGTTGGAGTCTTCCATCGATGGTGCGAAAGGTGTGGTCTTCAACATTACTGGGGGTGATGATCTAACGCTGCATGAGGTGAATGCTGCAGCGGAAATCATCTATGAAGCGGTCGATCCCAATGCCAACATCATTTTTGGTGCCGTGCTGGATCATCGCCTGCAGGGAGAAGTGCGGATTACGGTGATTGCCACTGGCTTTTCGCCCGAGGTGCCGGTCACCCAAGCCCAAACGGCAACCCGTGTATCGCCGATGAAGCGATCGCCCGCACCGCCACCCTCCTCGCCATCGCCCGATCCTCGTCCGAAGCCCTCAGGTGGGCTTGACATCCCGGAATTTCTCCAGAAACGTCGCCCCACCCGGTAACCCCAGGACAGGTTTGCACCCCAGCTCCCAGGATGAGGTGCTGAGGTGCATGGCATGGGTTCAAGGGTTCGTTGATCTAGCTGATCTGATCTAGTTAATCTGATCTAGTTAATCTGAGGGAAGAAAGGCAGCAGTAGGTAGACGCCACGGGGATCGTCGAGGGCTTCTAGTTGATTGAGCTGGTTCCGCAGGTGATGAAATTCCTGCGTGAGGGGATCAGCTTGGGCTGCAGGACGGAACAGCGATCGCAACTGACTACCAAACAAGCTTTCAAAAATTTGTTCTTCGAGGCTACGGGGACGTGGGTATTCATCAAGCTGCCAATCATCGCCGAGGTCGGCTTGCTCTGCCGCCGCAGCGATCGCATCCTCTAGTCCGCCAATCTCATCCACCAGCCCCACCTGTTGGGCGTCAATTCCCGACCAGACCCGTCCCTGGGCAACGGCGGTGACCTCGGTTAAGGACAGCGGACGCCCCTCAGCCACAATATTGGTAAACCGGTCATAAATTTGGTCCACCACCCGTTGCCCAATGGAGAGTTCTTGCTCCGTGAGGGGGCGGGCAATGGTGTTGCTGTCGGCAAAGGGGCCGGTTTTCACCACGTCCCAGGTGATGCCGTTCTCATTGGCCAGCTCCTGCACATTGAGGACAAGACCAAAAACACCAATAGAGCCCGTGATGGTGTTGGGAGATGCAAAGATGCGATCGCCATGGGCGGCAATCATGTATCCGCCCGACGCGGCAATACTGCCCATGGAGACAATCACCGGCTTTTCTGCCTGGGTGAGCATCACCTCACGGGCAATAATTTCTGAGGGAGACGCGCCCCCCCCTGGGCTATTTACCCTGAGGACAACTGCTTTCACAGCGTCATCCTGGCGCAGATCTCGCAGTTGTCTCGCTAGGCGATCGCCCCCCACCAAACCAACGCCACCCTCGCCGCTAACAATGGTGCCATCAGCGTAGACAACAGCGACCCGGTTCTCGGAGCGGGGGCGGCTGGGCGAGATCGTGCCCATCGCTTGGGCATAGGCGGAGAGACCAATATTGCGGAAGGAGGGCGAGTTGGGTGAATACTCGGTTTCGCCGGTCAGCTCGCGCAGTTCGCCAATCACCTCGTCAGCATAGGCGACTTGATCGACCAAGCCGGCCTCTAGGGCTGCTTCGGGGAGAAGAATAGCTTGGGTATCGGCGATCGCCTGCAGATCACTAACCTCTAGGGAGCGATCGCTGGCCGTGGTGGTGAGAAACTCGCTCCAGAGGTCGTTGAGAAGCTGCTGCAACTGCTCGCGGTTCTCTGGGCTATTGCTGTTGCGGATAAAGGGCTCCACGGCGGATTTATACTGCCCAGCGCGAATAACTTGCACATTAATGCCGTACTGCTCGAAAGCATCTCCAAAAAACAGGGTCTCGGCGCTAAATCCATCCAGCTCAATGCTGCCTGTCGGATTGAGAATCACCGAGTCGGCGAGGGATGTGATGTAATAGTCGCGCTCGCGCCAACCGGTTTCGTAGGCATAGATAGGCTTGCCGCTGTCCTGAAACTGCAGCAGCCCTTGCCGTACCTCGCGCAGGGTCGCAAACCCCGATCCGCGACCTTCGGCGGAGGTGGTGCCTTGGATGAAGATGCCCACAATCCGATCGTCATTGGCGGCTTCTTCTAGGGTGTCTAGGACGGTGCGTAGGGAAATGGGTGTGGGGGTGCTGCTGCCGGAAAGGGCATCGTTAAATAAATCAGCAGGGTTGGAGCCTGGGTTGGAGTCAGTGATGTCCAGGGAAAGATCAAACACTAGGATGGAGTCTTTCTCGACCAAGGGCTCACTATCCCGAGAGCCCAGGGCAATCATCAGAATAAACACCACCAGTGCGCCGACGCTGAGCGTAGAAAACAGCAGCAGCCCGACAAAGCTAGCCAAGACGTACCGAAAGAAATCGCGCATGGGTTCCGAGACTTTTTTACTATGCTAATCGCTCTAGGGCATTCATGCTTTTGAGTTGGGCCAGATTGCCTGCGCCGGTGCAAAGCAGAACGGTGGTTAACTCGGCCACAAGGGCTTCGGCAAGGTCAACCAAGGCTTCCTCGGACAGGGCGGCGGCCTGGAGGAAGGGGAAGGCCAATCCGGCTAAATCGGCTCCCAGGGCGATCGCCTTGGCCACATCCAAGCCGTTGCGCAAACCGCCCGAAGCAATTAAGGGAATCTGGGGGGCGATCGCTCGCACTTCGGTGACACATTGGGCGGTAGGGATGCCCCAGTTGGCAAAGGTCTGCCCCAGCCGTCGCTGTTTCGCATCCTTGGCCCGTTCGCCTTCCACCTTGGCCCAAGAGGTGCCACCCGCGCCGGCTACATCAATGGCCGCCACGCCTGCATTGATTAACCGTTGAGCGATCGCCCCGGAAATGCCATTGCCCACCTCCTTAGCGATCACCGGCACCGGCAGCCGAGCGCACAGGGTTTCAAGTTTGTTCAACAAACCGCGAAAGTTGGTATCGCCTCGGGTTTGCACACATTCTTGCAGAGGATTGATGTGCAAAATCAGGGCATCGGCTTCCAGCCAGTCCACCACCCGCTGGCATTCCTCTAGCCCATAGCTGTAGTTCAACTGCACCGCGCCTAGGTTGGCTAGCAGCAGGCTATCTGGAGCGAGGGATCGGATCGAAAAGGTCGGGTTGACCGCAGGATTTTCCACCGCCACCCGTTGGGAGCCGACACCCATGGCAAAACCATAGTGCTGGGCGATCGCTGCCAGTCGCTGATTAATTTGGCGGGCTTCTTCGGTGCCGCCGGTCATGGATGAAATCAGCAGAGGAGCCTTTAACTGGCGCTGCAAAAAGGTGGTAGATAGGTCAATATCTGCCCAGTCTAGCTCTGGCAGGCAACAATGCCGGAAGCGATAGCGCTCTAGCCCCGTGGTGGTTTGAAACTGCACATCTTCTTCTAGGCATACGCGAATATGCTCCGCCTTACGGGTTTGGGTGACCGCAGCTTCCGCAGCCGGAGGGGCGATCGCGGGTAGGGCAGTGGTGGGGGTTGAAGACCGACGGGATACACTCATGACTCATGAATCTGTAACGATAGAACAGGCAGCCCAACTAGTGTACGGCTCAGCCTGAGGGGAAAACCATTGGGGTTCTTGATGGACAACCGAGGCGATCGCCCTAGTCGGATACAAGACCTATCGATGCCGGTGCCCCGGCGCTAGCCCGAACGGTCTACGGGAAAGAACTCAAGCTGGTAGCGGTAGAGCGCCACAGGGCGGCTAGGGCCGAGCAGCGAGGCTTGGGTTTTGAAATAGTCTGGATCCTGGGGCGAAAGATACACAGCGGTGACTTGGTCGGCGGTGATCATCGGCTGGCTAGGATCGAGGGGCATGAGGCGACGATAGTCGGTGGTGGTCTCAACTTCATTGAGGTACAGTTGGGCACTGCCGCGAAATTCTTGCTGAAACACCTCGCTGCTCAGGAAGCGATCGCTGCCGATGGCTTGGCTATCCCGGGCTGTGATGGTGGACATCAGTTGGCGGTTGTCGCCCAGGTCGGTGATCTGACGATTGGGCTGGCTGGCATCCACGGTCACCCGTTGCACCACGCCTTCTCCCAGATAGGCATGGGCGAGGTTCATGCCATTGAAGGCGCGATCGGCAATAATCTCAGACAACTGCCCTGGACGATCTACCCCAGAACGCGATCGCCCTAGGGTCTGAAAGGCAGAGATGGGGGCTGGCTGGATGAACCTGGCCCGAAAGCTAATGGGCTGCTCCAAATAGGCCTGATTGCTCTCATAGCCCGGCGTGACGACTTGGGGGGCAAGGGGGGCGGCCATCGCCGTGAGGCGGGTAACCACCTGCCACTCGCCCAGAAACCAGTCTGGATAGTACAGATCCCCGCGCGGGGCCGCCAGGGTGGGCTTGCCCAACCAGTTGGGAAAGGCATCGAGGCGATCGCTGATGGAGCTAGCCTGGGCCGAGCCGCTGCACAGGAGCCACAGCAAGGCTAGACCCAGCAGTAAAACCATTCGCCCCAGGGGTTTTGGATGTCGCCGCATAGGTAGTCTACTAGTCCACCCAGCCAATATCCGATTCCGACAGGCGATCGCCTGGCTTGGTAATGGCTTCCTCCACCAGCATGGGCGGCAGCCGTCGGACATTCAGCGCCTCGGTAGACATGCGGGGTAATGCAGAAGCTTTCACCTCTGAGGGCGTCGCCTGGGCTTGGGGGGCAGTGCCATAGCCCAGCATCGGTCTAGGTAGGGCGGTTGGTGGGGGTGATAGGCGATCGGAGGGCATGGGGGGAAGAGAGGAGCGGCGATCGCTAGGCGATGTGGCCAGGGGTGCCGAGGGCATGTTCTCCGAGGGCATTGGCGGCAAGCCATTGGGCTGAATAGGACGCTGCAGCGGTCGCCCGATGGGGGCATTTTGGGGTGGCCCTAGTTCTAGCCGTCGAGCTGCTATGGAGCGATCGCTAGGAGGCTTGGCATTCTGCTGTCCGGACGTGGAGTCCTGGGGGATGGACTGCTTCTGCTGATCCTTAATCTGTTGATCCTTAAGCTGCTGGTTCACCTCCGACAACGTTAAGATCACCTGCCGTGACTCTTCTAGATCGGCCTTGAGCTTGGCGATCTGGGCTGTACCCTGATTCACCTGCCGTTCGAGGGCAGCTATCTGGGTATCCCGCTCAGCAAGGCTGGCTTGGGCGGCTTCTAGGGCAGCCTGACTGTCCTTCCAAGCCTGTTCCAGCTCAACCTTGGTCATCCGGCTCATGGGCTTCGATCGCTCCCCCGTGGCGCTTGCATCATCCCCAGAGCTGGCGGCTGGGGTCTCGGTCTTCTCAGCCTCCGGCGCATCTGTCTCAGCCTTGGCAGAATCGTCAGCTTTTGGGTCTGCCGATGCGGCGTCGGTGGTATCGACCGGGGGCTTTTGAGCTTCATCCCGTAGTAAGTCGGATAGTCGTTTCTTTGCCATCACGTTTTCCAATCCCGTTGAATTTCGTCCACAACCCGTCGGTAGTCAGAACAGGCCTCCTTTGCATTCCGTCCTCGCCATTGGCTGATGGAGGATCCATCGAGCGCAGCTCGTTCATGGGCTTTATAGGCACGGATAAAGGCATTGCAGGCAGGTATGCCGAGTTCGAGAAGAGTATTTTGGGCCTCAATAGCCTCGTTAAGACTGCGGGGGTCAACGCGGGTTAACAAGACCCGATGCGCTACCCCCACCGGGGTCACAGCCTGCCGTACCGTCTCGATTAAGACGGTGAGATCCATGGGGGCAGGGGGAGTCGGCAAAATCAAATAGTCTGCTGCTCCAATCGTTGCCGCCAATGCTTTAGATCCTAAGGCCGGTGGGGTGTCTACCACAATGACCTCATAGCCGTCAATTTGCCGCAGTCGGCTCAGCAGATTAGGCTGGGTTTCCTGGGAAAGATCAAACCCCATACCGTTTTCACTACGCTCAATCCACCAAGTGGCTGACCCTTGAGGATCGGCATCCACCAGCAACACTTTCTGCGTTTCGGACAAGGTTGCTGCTAGATTAACGGCGGTTGTGGTTTTACCAACACCTCCCTTGCCGTTGAGAACCACCAAAATCTTGTGGGTAAGGGATGACGGATCTGCCAAGAAGAGCCTCGACTACAGTGCGCTAGTGACCAATGAATGAGCAGAGCATGGGCAGGGAGCGATCGCCCTTTGCTGAGAAGACACGATTACACCGACTATACCCTGTTCTGCCCTCCCAGCAGAAGGGCTTAGCAAGCAAACGTAAGGTTTTAGCCATCCCCAACCCGGATCATCTATGAAGAAATGCCAACTTTGTTAAAAATCTTTAGCAGACCACAATTTATGACCAATCCAAAGTACATTCGACTGTAACACTGTGTCATTTCACATTAGGAAACATTACTTATGGCAGCGTCATACTTACCTTCCATTTTGGTGCCCATTGTGGGGTTGGTTTTCCCTGCTGTTACGATGGCGCTACTGTTTATCTATATTGAGCGTGAAGACGCCGCCGGCATCTAAGCAGACGGCGATCGCGGTGGATAGGTCGAACGGCCTATCATCACAACATGTTTGAAACCATTCAATAGTTGTCAACATTGGTTGGGGTTTAGGGCAACCGTCTCATCCATTGTTGCCATGCCCTAGTCGCTAAGCCAGGATTTTGTCCTAGGGCACGTCTGAACGTTGGACAGTTGATTCGTCCAGATCTTTAGCCAATCTCATCTGGAGACTTTCATTTTTATGACCATGCAAGTAATTCAACCGGCGGGCGATCCTCAAATTGGAAATTTAGCCACCCCTGTTAATTCATCTGGGTTTACCAAGGCATTTATCAATAATCTGCCTGCTTACCGAGCTGGGCTTTCGCCACAGCGTCGTGGGCTGGAAATTGGGATGGCCCATGGCTATTTGCTGTTTGGCCCCTTTGCCCTCGGCAGCCACTTCCGCAACACCGAGCTAGCTGACTTTGTGGGTTTGATCGCCGCCATTGTGCTGGTGCTCATCCTAACGGTTTGCCTATCGCTGTATAGCAGCACCGGTGTTTTGAAGCCGATTGCCACCATTACCAATCCTCACCCTCCAGAAGCATTGGGTACTCAAGAGGGCTGGAGTGAGTTTGCTGGCAGTTTCTTGATTGGCGGCATGGGTGGAGCTGTATTTGCTTACATCCTGTTCCAAGTGTTTAAGGCGGGTGTTTTCCAAGCCTTGCTAGCATAATCGCGATCGCGATTAACCAACCCCCATGTCTCCCCTGGTTTCGTCATGAAATCGGGGGCTTTTTGTGAGTCGTCGCAGCACGACCTCGATCACCCAACAATAAGCGGCACTCCAAGACTGGAATGCCGCTTATTAAGATGAACATTAGCCTAGGTCACGCTCAGGAGAGACAGGATGCCCCTCAGCGATCGCTTGCCAAGACTAGATGGAAGAACCTAGACCAGCGTAGGCTCCGTAGAAAAACAAACCAAGAACGGCCAGTGCGCCAAGACCAGCGATGGTGGCAACGACCCACAGGGGAATACGTCCAGAACTAGACATGTTTGCTATACCTCTTTTAACGAAGACAACATTGAAGGTTTTTAGAGCTAACCAAGCTTAACGTTTACCCCCGTTAATTCAGGGGTTGCTTGCGATCGTGCGCTGTAGTACTCAACCCGTCGCATTGACGTTAGCGGACTATCCCATGACATTTCGCCTAGGTGACTGGGGTGGTCACCGGTGGGAAACGACAAGAACAACCGGCGTTAGTTGAAAAAGTAGCTAGAGAACAGGATTCCTAGCACAAAAACGAGCAAAAGACCCAGGTAGAGGGATGTTCTATTGAGCTCTACGGGCTGCTTATTGGGATTTGGGGAACGGTCCATGAAATGCTCCTATCGTTGGATAAACTGCATAGCGGCGATCGCCCCGATGAAAAAGATGGTTGGCACGGCCAAGGTGTGCACAGCTAACCACCGCACGGTGAAAATGGGATAAGAAATGGGCTCGTTCGGGTTGTTTCCAGTCATAGTTTTCAAACGGGTTTGGAATGGTGGACTACTTCAGAAAATCTTGAATTTGTTGCTTTGCCTCAAAGCGCTCATTCAGGATCGGAACTTCCTGGCGCTCTTGAGTGAAATACTCGTTGGGGCGAGGTGTGCCAAAAGCGTCGTATGCCAACCCGGTGCTGACAAATAGCCATCCTGCAATAAACAGAGCGGGAATGGTGATGCTATGAATGACCCAATATCTAATACTGGTAACAATGTCAGAAAAGGGACGTTCTCCTGTGGTACCGGCCATCAAATTACTCCAATCTTATGACTACTAGAACCTATTCTTTATGATACGAAACGATGGGATTTACGGTAAAGCGATCGCGCTCTACTACTGGTCAGTCTCCCATATTTAGAGCGGTTGTGAGTATGTCTAGTTCTGGTTCTCAAGGAACTAGGCAAGCTCTGCAGTGGCTGGATCATACCGCAGCAACACACCGCTCTGGCCCAAAATGAACCCTAGCTCTGGATTCACAAACATCACGCGATAGAAATTTGAAGGAACGTTTTCAACGGCCTTGTCTTTCAACCAGGTTTTACCGCCATCTGAGCTGTAGAACAGGTTGCCACTGCCGCCCGCCAACCACACATCGTCCTCGGTTTGATAGGTGAGGTCTAAGAAGCCCCAACTGGTGGCAAATTCCGGCGTAACGGCTTCGCCCCAAGCTTCTAGATCATCCTCAGTTTCACCAAATTGAACGATGCCACCGCGAGCGATCAACCATAGCCGTCCATCGGCTGTGAACCCCATGTTCTGCAGGCGGCGAGAACTATTGCGGTTGTGCTGTACCCAGACGTCATCGCCAGGCACCCAGGTTGAGTAGAAGTTGCCTCGGGACGACACCGACACATAGCGACCATCGGCAGAGCGGGAAATGTTGCGCAAGACCCCGACCGCTTCGGTGACCATGGCGCGCCAATGTTGCCCGGCGTCTTGGGTGCGGTAGATCGCCCCAATATCCGTGGTAAGTTCTGCAATGCCGTCTCCCAGGGCGGTGATGGTGTCGGGTGAGCCGGGCAGTTGATCACTGAGGGGCACACGAGACCAGGTGTCACCGCCATCGGTGGTGTGGAGGAGGAGGCTGGGTAGCCCCACAATCCATCCTTCATTGCGGTAAAAACTAACGGAGTTCAAGTTGTAATTTTGGTCGCCCAAATCAAGCGATCGCAACTTCCAGTTGACGCCGCCGTCGCTCGTTTCTAGAACAGTAGACTGTTTACCAACCAGCCAACCATGTTGGGCATCTTCAGCAAAGGCAATGTCAAGCAGGGTGGCATCGGTGGGAATGCTGACCGTATGCCAAGCGTTGGTGGCCGTTCCTTCTAGATACGCATTGGCGCAGCCACTGGTGAGCAACACAGCAACACACAGAATTACAAATCGAGCGATGGACTTAGGAAAGGACAGCATGATCAATGGGTCTAAGGATTAAGCAATTCTGAACACCGGATGGACGCTTAGGGGGAGCAGCGATCCTTCAGCAACAAAGCAGCGATCGCCCTTGGCTCCCCTACTTCAAACCATAAAGGCTCAGGAAGAATAGAACGCCAAGTCCCAAGGCACTAAAAATGAGAATATTTTTTTGCCCAGGGGTGAGGCGATTCACGCCCAGCCCATAGCCTAAATTTTCTTTAAAGCCAGATGGGTTGCCCGTGGGGCCAATATTGCTGAATTGACTCGCGCGGGCTGAGCAGACCGGGCATCGCCAAACAATCGACAGATCTTCAAACGGAGTACCTGGCTCAACGGCCCGTCCATCTCCCTTCACCGGCTCATAGATATAGCCGCAGGAGCGACATTCATAGCGATCGAGGTCTTTAGGATCTAAAGCCTCAGGGGCATGGTCAGCGGACTCGTCTGCCTGACCAGTTACGTCAGCAGCCGGAGTTGGATTTGTCTCGCCGGAGTCAGCAGCGTCAGTAGTCATGGCTCTACCCTCTGTACGGACAACAAACAGTACGGACAACAGTGACATTCTCCCAACATTCCACCCTAACGGGTAGAGTACGGGCTTCCCTTCCTCGCGGTTGGGGTTTCCTGCTTCATTGGGGTTCCCAAGCAACCGTCCTCCACAGGCATCACCACCCAGTGTCTCTGGGCTGTAGCTGAGTTAAAATCTCTGTTAAAGATTAGAATCTCTGTTAAAGATTATGACATAGAGCGCTGCTCAACCTAAATCATTTCATCAGACCTCATAGAACTATGAGAGAGTGAACCTGGGAATGCTAGGATGCTCGTTGCTCGGTCGGACTGCGGAGCAGCGCCCACAGCCCGTCTGTTTATATGTCCTGTATTCCGTAGAGAGACGATGACTCAGACTTATCACGCCCGAATTTATGTCACCCTGCGCCCTTCGGTGCTCGATCCTGCTGGGACAGCCGTCCAGTCTGGTCTGAAGCATCTTGGCTACGATAATGTAGAGGGTGTGCGGATTGGTAAATATGTGGAACTGACGCTCCAGGCTGGCACGGCTGAGGAGGCCGAGGGGCAGCTCGATCGCATGTGTGATCAACTGCTGGCCAATCCAGTCATTGAAAACTATCGGTTTGAGTTGGTGGATGCGATCGCCCCGGCGTCTGTGTCGAAGTAGTAGAGGATCCTTGTATGAAATTTGGCGTCATTGTCTTCCCAGGATCAAATTGCGATCGCGATGTGGCCATGGTCACCCAGGGGCTGCTCGGCCAGCCTACGCGCATGGTCTGGCACCAAGATCGGGATATTGATGATCTCGATGTGATAGTGGTGCCCGGTGGTTTTAGCTATGGAGACTACCTACGCTGTGGGGCGATCGCCCGCTTCTCCCCTGCCATGCAAGCCACCCTAGACCATGCTCAGAAGGGTAAATGGGTGCTAGGGATTTGCAACGGATTCCAAGTACTCACCGAAATGGGGCTATTGCCAGGAGCCCTGGTGAGAAATCGAGATCTCCATTTTGTTTGCGATCGCGTCTCGGTGCGGGTGGAGCGATCGGTACAGCCTTGGACGCAGGCCTACCAGCCGCACCAAGTGATCACCCTGCCCATTGCCCATGGAGAAGGGTGCTACTATGCCGACGAGGCCACCCTCAACGAGCTAGAAACCCATCAGCAGGTGCTATTTCGCTACTGCAATAGCGCTGGGGAGCTGACGCCTGAGGCGAACCCCAATGGGTCGATTCACCATATTGCCGGTATTCGCAATCGCCAAGGCAACGTGTTAGGCATGATGCCTCACCCAGAACGGGCGGCGGATGCCATGCTGGGCAGCACCGATGGCATGAACCTTTTTCAGGGCCTCTTGTCCACGATGTTGGTGAGTGTGTAAAGCGCAGAAGAGAAGACAGCTTGAGGCTTGCGTAACGCTAGTTTGGGATGGAGCACAGCTAACGGTTACGCTAGCCAAAGAATCTCATGGTCTCATCAAGTCGCAATTAGGGCTATGGGAATTTCACGTTATGCTTATACCTGTAACGTGATTGAACATGGTTTTTTTTTGGATGCTAGGTTCAGCATCCTAGCCTGCCCACTCATCATGGCAGTCGTTGAACAAGCTTGCAGAAATGCTCTCCCCTGAGCTTGGCTTAAGGATCTGTCATCCTAAGTACAAACCCAGGTAGAGTGTCTGGTTAAGCACCATCATTCTTCGACTCCGTTGGGTGTTGCTTGCTCTATGCCCTTATGCGGTTGACGGCTAAGGCTAGCTAGAGAACGAGCTTTGGCTAGCTCCAAGATAGACCGTGGGTAGATAAGTTGACTCTATGGGGGTGTCGTTGAAGCACTTCAGACAGGCATGTTACGTTGGGATGCAGTCTATATCTATGCTTCTCAACCTTGAAGCTGTGAGCTAATTTCGTCACTCTACTCTCTACTTATGCCGCTGACTATTCTCGTCGCTGAAGATGACCCAGGAACTCGCCTATCTATCAGCGATTATCTGGAACTAGCAGGCTATCTTGTGATTGTTGCCGAAGATGGTCGGGAAGCTCTATCGGTGATCGAGAAACATTCTCCCCATTTATTAATCACCGATGTGACCATGCCCTTTCTGGATGGGTATGAGTTGGTCAACCAGGTACGCCGCCAACCCATGTTTCGCCTGTTGCCGGTCATTTTTTTGACGGCTCGAACGCTGACAGAAGAACGAGTTCGAGGCTATAAGCTCGGCTGTGATGCCTACTTGGCTAAGCCGTTTGAACTGGTGGAACTGGGGGCTATTGTGCGAAATTTGCTAGAGCGATCGCAGATGATCCAAACCGAATGGCATACGCGAACGCAAGCTGTTGCTGCCCCAGGGCCAGATGCATCCCGCCACGGCTCCCATACCGATGCATCCAAAACACCCCATCCCTTAACCATCCTCGATACACCCGACCTGACCACCCGCGAACGAGATGTGCTAGATCTGCTCTCGGATGGTTTGTCGAATGCCCAAATTGGCGATCGCCTACACCTCAGCCCGCGCACCGTCGAAAAGTATGTCAGCAGCTTACTGCGCAAAACTACCACGAGCAATCGGGCTGAACTGGTGCGTTTTGCCCTAGAACATCACCTGATCTAGGGCTGGCTAACTAGCGCTATCTGACGTAGCAGGATCGAGGGTGAGGATGTGGTCGAGCAGCCCTTCACAGGCATCCAGCAGCAGGTCAATCACGTAGTTAAAGCCTTCTGCTCCGCCATAGTAAGGATCGGGGACGTCTCGATCGGTATGGTGCTGACAAAACTCACACATCAGCTTAACTTTGGCGTGATGGCGTTGACTGACATCGAGGGCGCAGATATCGCGGTAGTTCTCCCGATCCATCGCCAAAATCAGGTCAAAGGCATCGAGGTCGTCTGCGGTCAGTTGCCGAGCCTGCCCAAGCAGCTCAATGCCTCGCTGGCGAGCAGCGGCGGCCATACGGCGATCGGGGGAACTGCCAATGTGGTAACTGGATGTGCCCGCTGAGTCACACTGAATGCGATCGCTGAGCCCCCGCTGTTGAACCAGATGGTTCATGATGTTTTCAGCCGAGGGCGATCGACAGATGTTGCCGAGGCAAACAAACAAAACTTGATAGGTCATAGGTGTTTAGAGAAGTGCTATACTCACTGAATAAGGGCATGTAGCTCAGTGGATAGAGCATCAGATTCCGGTTCTGAGGGTCGGGGGTTCGAATCCCTTCATGCTCGTTTAATTTTACAGGTATTCTGCGCCGCCCACGCTTATGGTTTGATGGGGGGCGATCGCGTCTGATCAAACTATTTTTTCGGCAACCATCCTAATGTTGAATCGTTGCCAATCGGTTGGCGATCCTGGTTCCTCAGTATGCATCCTGAGATGGCTCCAGACCTGTAGACCGTAGCTTGGTTGACAAGCGCAAATATACGGAAAAAGAAATCTAGAAAAGGTCACTTGCCTAGACAATGATGGGCAATACCCAGTGGCATCTAACCCAAAGATAGGGTATTAAATTAATCTAAGGGGGTGCAGGGTTGTGTGCTCAACTAGGGGCTTAGCTTGAAGATAGCTGTGATTCAATGACGCGCTATCTTTGTACCATGGGGTAGAGCAGCAACCTGACGTAACCTCAAGCGATCGCCCTTAAGCTGTTGGTTCAGATGAATAGATGGTATTAGCGGTTACGTTGACGGATCCTTCAACCCTTTTGCTGTAACGTTTAGCAACGCTTCAAGAAAATTTCCCCAAATTTGACACCTTCTGATGACTTTCTAGGAAACATAGATTTAGGAAAGTGTCACAATTAGTGAAGCCCCCTACTCCATGACACCTAGCGGTTGAGATGAGATGAGAAACGCCGCATGAGCTATTGTCTAAACCCCTCTTGCCCTAATCCTGAGAACCTGGCGCACACAGAACTGTGTCAAGCCTGTGGTTCTCCATTGCTGCTGCAAGGGCGATACAGAGCGATACAGGTTCTTGGACAGGGGGGGTTTGGAGCAACATTCCTGGCCCGCGATGAAGAGCTACCTGGCCATCCCCACTGTGTGATCAAGCAGCTCCGCCCTGCCGCCCCATCGCCCAATGTCTTGCTGATGGCGCGAGAGCTGTTTAAGCGGGAAGCCAAAACCCTAGGCAAGATTGGCAATCATCCCCAGGTTCCGCGCTTGCTCGACTACTTCGAGGCCAACCAAGAGTTCTATCTTGTTCAGGAATATATCAGCGGCTCCACGCTGCAGCAGGAAGTGCGGGGCTCAGGGCCCTTCAGCGAAGCAGGGGTAAAGCAATTCCTGAGTGAAGTCCTGCCGATGATTCAGTACATTCACAGCCAGCAGGTCATTCACCGAGATATTAAGCCAGCCAACTTGATTCGGCGTACGGAAGACAAGAAGCTGGTGCTCATCGACTTTGGGGCGGTGAAGGACAAAATTGACCCGGTCAAGGCTGCCGCGTCTGAGCAAACGGCGTTGACCTCCTACGCCATTGGCACCCCCGGCTATGCGCCACCGGAGCAGATGGCGATGCGCCCCGTGTATGCCAGCGACCTATATGCCCTAGGTGTCACCTGCGTCTATTTATTGGCGGGCAAGTCACCGAAGGATATGGACTATGATCCCGCCACGGGGGAAATGCTGTGGCGAGACTATGTGCATGTGAGCGATCACTTTGCCAGTGTGCTGGAGAAAATGCTGGAGGTGTCGGTGCGCCATCGCTTCCAGTCGGCCAATGACGTGCTGCGGGCGCTAGACCTAGAGCCCTATATGGACAGTTTGGCCCAGAGTATGGTGACGGCCAACCGGCCGCCGCGATCGCCTAAATCTGGTATGGGTCGGACGATTGGCAACAGCAATGAAATGTCTACATCGTCGCCCACCTCACGCATTGCGGCGGCGATTCGGGCTCGCCAGTCGCGCAATGCGTCTGATGCTACCAGTCTCCAGCCGGGAGCCTCTCGCCACCAGCTTTTGCGCAAGTCGTCCACGTCGTCCGATACGGCCACGGGCTCCACGAGTTCGTCGCGAGGGGGAAGCGCCAAAGTCATGCCGCGTCTGACGGCAGAGGAACTGCTGGAGTCCTATGGGAAAGGGCGGCGCGACTTCACCTCTCATAACTTGGGGGGGTTGAGTTTGCAAAAGGCTGATTTATCGGGAGCCAGCTTTCACCAATCGAAGCTACAAAAAACCAACTGCCAGAACGCCAACTTGTTTAACGCCGACTTTGGGCGAGCGAATTTGAACCAAGCGGTCTTGAAAAATGCCAACCTGGCCCGGGCCTACCTCAGCCATGCGGATCTAGGCGGCGCAAATCTACGAGGGGCAGATTTGAGCTATGCCTACCTGAGTAATGCCAACCTGCGAGGGGCCAATCTCTGCGGGGCAGATTTGACCGGGGCGAAGGTTTCCGATGAGCAGCTAGCCACAGCCCGCACCAACTGGGCCACGATTCATCCCAGTGGTAAGCGGGGATTTTGGTAGAGTGGGTTTTGGTAGAGTAGTAGCAATGAATGGGTACGCCTAGGCTGAGGTTGGATGGCAAAATTACCACGCGATCGCGTTTCTCCGTTAAATCCCCGGCTAGATGATGAGATGATGGCTCGCCTGCGGGCGGAGGTCAAAGCACCCTATCGGGGTCTGAGGATTTTTGTGTATGGGGTTTGTGGAGCTTCGGGGTTAATCGGAGCCTTCATTTTTCTGGCGGAACTAGCTGCAGGACGAGCCTCGGCGGCGACTCTCCCCAACTTTGCCCTGCAGGTGGGGGTTGTGGCGTTGATGGTTTGGCTGTTTCGCGTGGAAAAGCGGGCAGAACAGAAGCAGATTGAGCGGGATGATCGCAGCGATCGCTCCTAAGGGGGCTCCTCGATCACTACTCCTAGGGTGGCTAAATCCTCGTTGATCAGATGCTCTCTTGCTAGACAGGGCAACTTTTGATCGATCAAAGGCGTCAGTGGAAGTACTGTTGGCGTTGTGGAAGGAGTGGAACATGGGTCGTAAGCAAACTGGTCGCAATCGATGGCTATGCGGGATTGGCATGGTGTCGAGTTGCCTAGTCCTGGGATGGGGGATGCCCGCAGCGATCGCTGCAGAGCGCATTGTATTTCGCTATGCCGGATTTGAACGTAGCCTATCGGTGCAGGAATTGACGACCTTTGCCGAGACGGGAGAACTATCCTCCAATCTGGCCCACTATGCCAACCGCACTGATAAGGATCCTGATGATTTGCGGCGGGCCTTGGTGCGCCCGATTCCTATGCGGCTGGTGTTTTTGGATGCGGCCCTCAACTCGTGGGTCGGCGAAATGCTGCTGGATCGGGTGGGGCAAACGATTCATACGTCGTCGGGGGAAGCCAATCAGCAGGCGCTTCGGGCAGCGTTAATTTTGTCGGCGAGTGATGATGACGCTATTACGTTGCTTGAGGTGATCCAAAATTACCCCACCGAGGAGGTCTATGTGGATGGCGAGAATCTGCTAACCACCTACTATCAAGTGAGCCGCTGGAGCGATCGCGCCCAAGAACTCTTTGAGATGGTAGAGCGATTAAACCCTGCCCGAGAAGAATAATCCTATCGTTGAGGCTGATTCGACAGCGATCGCTCCGCATTCAGCAGCAGGTTATGCATTTGTCGAGCCGTGTGAGGTTCGACGGAAATAGCGCTAATGCCCCATTGAATAAAGGTTTGCAGCAGGTTAGCATCCTGGAGAGGAATTTGCCCACAAATGGAGCAAGGGATCTGCAGTTGCTTGGCTGTGCTGACTAATTGAGCGATCGCCCGCAGTACGGCGGGATGCCGAGTATCCAACCGAGATGAAAGCCCTGGATGTTCGCGATCGATTGCCAGCAGCAGTTGGGTGAGGTCATTGGTGCCAATGGCAATGCCCTGCACCCCAGCTTTCACGTAGTCGGGTAGCAGCCAGACGACGGAGGGAACTTCGGCCATAATCCAGATTTGAAAGGCCTGGACTTGGGTCAAGCCGGCACGCACCACCCATTGGTAGCAAAACTGAAACTCTTCAACGGTGCGCACAAACGGCAACAATAAATTTAAGTTTGTGTAGCCCATCTGCTGGACTTGGCGGATGGCAGCCAACTCCAGTTGAAACCAAGCGGGGTTGAGCGTGTAGCTCAGGGTGCCGTGCATGCCCAGAATAGGGTTGACTTCCGGCATCAGGCTGGGGCTGCCTCGCAGCAGTTGGTATTCATGGGAGCGCATATCCAGCGATCGATAAAAGATGGGGCGGGGAGCCATGGCCTTGGCCAGGCGCTGCAGTTGTTCGACTAGGCGCGCTTGGATCTGGTGACTTTGGTTCTGGGCAATCCAGTCGAGAGGGTGGCGCTGCTCAATTAACTCCATTAAGGCAATTTCAGACCGCACGAGCCCGATGCCATCAATGGGTAAGGTGTCTAGTTGGGGAAGAGTACTCCAGCGGTTAAGATTCGCCCAGAGCTGAATGCGATGGGGTGAGACGGTGGCCACGGCTGAACGATCGGGCGATGGCGACGCGAGCTCATGGTTGGAGGAGGTCTCTAGGGGAGGGAGGGGCGCATGGCTGCCTCGGTAAATGCCGCCGCGATCGCCATCCACGGTAATGCGATCGCCGGTGTGCAAGTGCTGGGTGGCATTGAGAACGCCGACAACGGCAGGAATACCCACCTCGCGGGCCACGATCGCCCCGTGGGACGTGATCCCACCCTGCTCGGTGACAATGCCAGCAATGTGATGCAATTGAGGCAGCCAGGTGGGCATGAAAACTGTGGCCACCAGGATGGAGTCGGGGGGAAGGGTGGGTAGCACGGTGTCGCGTTCATTGGCGACCCAGACCTGTCCAGAAATTTGACCTTGGGCGACCCCAATGCCCCATAGCGTTTCTGGTGATGTCGAACTCTGATGGGCGAGGGGCGGCGTAGGTGGTGCGGTAGCTGATGGATTGTAGGGGCGGTTTTGCGGCGTGATGTGGCTGATCCATACGGACGGATTGGGAAGGAGCGAGGAGAGCAGCCAGTTGACACGAATAGGGCGAGGGCCTTGTTGGGCAATCGTCCGAGCCAGATCGACAAGAGCTAGGAGGTTGGGGGGGGATAGAACAGCGGCTCGTTGCTCGGATGGATCGATCGCCACGAGGTCTAGCCCTGGCTGAATAGCGGGAATGGGAGCGATCGCTTCCGGCGCTGCATCGGGTAAATGGACAGCACAGCGATAGAATTTTTGCCCCACCTTTTGGTCTAGGATCTGCCCTGTAGCTAGGTCAACACGATACCAATCGGGACAAACTTCGCCCGTGGCGATCGCTTGATCGACCCCCCAGATGGCTCGAATATCTAAGCTTTGATCGTTGAGATAAAAGTCACCGGAAAGGTCAGGGGTGGCGATCGGTTGAACCAGGATAGCCAGTTGGATATGTTGCAGGCTGATGCCTAGTCGCTGCCAATAAAATAAGCTCTTGGCGCTAAATAAATCGCTCCAGAGATGGCGCACCCCTTCCCGCAAACCTAGATCCGTGAGGGGCGAGATTTTGGCATCAATCAGGCTTTCGGTGGATGCATCCGGTAGGAAGTAGCCCACCTCCGGCGAGAGGGACAGGGATGGTTTCAGCACCACCTGGTTGGACGACCAGCTCTGGGCCAGGTGCAGCACCTCGTCAATCCAATGGGTGATCGTGAACGGGTTGGTCTCGATCGATTGGCGAATGGTACGGGCGATCGCTTGCAGTTGTCGCGGATCTTCAACTTCAATATGCAACGTGGAATTGGGGAGATCGGCAAATAGGGGCTCCAACCAATCGATATGTTCGAGAAAATCATTCAGCACGGATGCCGTAATGACAATGCCAGGTAGCACAGGGTAGCCCTGCTGCAGCGTTTGGGCCAAGTGAAATGCGGTATCCCCAACCTCTGAACGATGGGTAGCTTGAATTTGATCCAAGGTGTAGAAATGCATTGGAGTAATGACCTAATCCGCAGATAGCTACCGTGGGATTGTGAACCTTGCTGTAATACTGCTTATTTAAAAAAGGATGTTTTTTGTCTGCCGAAGATGGTGGTAGAAATACAGCTTATTGACGGATTGACGGACATAGTACAGCGATCGCTGTCCGTGAGTATACCGTGAGTCCTTAGTTTACCCAGCCGATGAGGGCTTTAACGGTTCATGGAGGACAGGAACGATTGGATGTTGGCGCAGATCAAGCGTGGTTGCCAGCGTAGCCCATTCGGCGGATTGAAACATCCAGCCAATGAGATAGAGCGATCCGCATAGGATGACGCTAGGAGCTTGGGGGTGATGGCGTTGGCTAGCGGCGATCGCTTCCCGCAACCCTTCTATGGGATCGGTGTAGCTTTCGCAAGCGCCTAAGGTGGGGCAAACTTGATAGGCTATATCCATCAGATCTTGAGGATCGGCGGCAGCATGACCTGGCACCTCCACCAACCAGAGGCGATCGCCTGGGCGCAGCAGCGGCTGCAAAATATCTGCATGGTCTTTGGTTGCCAACAGTCCCATGACCCAGTGGATGGGAGCATGGAGGCGATCGCCCCTGGTCATGCATTGATCGACATACTGCCGCAGGGCGATGGCTCCGGCTGGATTGTGGGCCCCATCCACCAAAACCGAGCAGCCCGACCAGGAAAACCACTGTAAGCGAGCCGGCCAGTTCACCTGTCGCAGACCTTGGTCAAAATGCTGGGTTGAGATCTGCCATCCTTGGCGCTGGAGAACTTGCAGGGCAGCGATCGCCACGGCAGAATTACTGCACTGATGTTGGCCAGGTAGGGTCAAAGGATAGCGGTAGGTTTGCCCAGGGGGAAGCGGGTCTAGCCCTGCTGGCGTGGTGTAGAGCGCCCAACCCTCCCCACAGTCTTGGGCCGGCTCAACCCAAACCGGAGGACAGGACAGCGCCTCTATGCGCCCGCGCACCACCGCATCTGCCATGGGAGGCAAGGGCCCAATCACCGCTGGGCATTGGTCTTTGAGAATACCGGCTTTTTCTCGGGCAATATCGGCCAGGGTTGGGCCCAGGCGCTGCCAATGTTCAAGACTGAGAGAGGTAATCACGCTGACAAGGGGGCGATCGCAGACGTTGGTGGCATCTAGCCGACCGCCCAAGCCAACTTCCATCACCGCCAGATCAACCTGCTGCTGGGCAAAATACAGCCAAGCTGCCGCTGTGAACACTTCAAACTGGGTGGGACAGGGTTGATCGGGATCAATGGCGCGCTGCACCTCTTGGAGCGCGCTATAGAGATCGGCGGCGGCAATGGGCTGATCTTGAATACAGATGCGCTCGCACCAATGCACCAAATGGGGTGAGGTGTAGCGCCCGACTCGGTAGCCGGCTGCTGTGAGCACGGCGGATAGGCAAGCACAGACAGAGCCCTTACCATTACTACCAGCGACATGGATGATCGGTACCCGGTGGTGGGGCGATCCAAGCCTAGTCAATAGATGTTGGATGCGATCTAGCCCCAGATCTACACCAAATCGCTCAAACTGCTGCAGTAGAGACTCTGCGGCCTGGTAGGCCGGATCTAGGGCGATCGCCTGATGCATAACTTCAACGGTAGACGTAAAGGGTGAGGTTTACAGCACAACAGCCACAAGCGATCACGATGTCCATCGAGTTGCCCATCTTTTATTAACCCACATCAACCACGAAGGGAAACATACTGAGCGGGGAACACACTAATCTCTTCGTGTGTGCTCCCCTCACGCATGGGTACATCATCAGCACGGAACCGAGGGCAAACCGGTCTCAAAGCGATCGCGGCTGATCACGCACATCACGAATCGCCTATGCTTCGCGGTTCCAAAAGGTTTGGACTTGCTTAAGGGCAGCTTTACCAATGTTATACACGGCCCAGCTTCCAGCCAAAATGACCGGCAACAACACAACCACAATTCTCCAGTCCATCTGTGTGATCCTCCTCTAAAGATTTATGAATCATTCTCATCTTTGTCTAACATTCTCGGTGGAATTGGGCAATTTTGCCAAGTCTTTAGGTTAAGTTTTGCAACTTTTTTCAGGGTTTGGGTGCCCTCCAATGCTCCAGACTTAACGCCAGCCGTCCCAATCTTCGTTAAAGATGGATGTATCTGGGAAGGCGATGGGATTGCCTTGTTCTCGCAGACGTCGCTGCAGCCGTTCCAGTTCTGGTTCACCGGCGAGGAGGTTATCCACGAGATCATAGGGCAATAGATTGCGCTCTAGGACAACGTCAATGGTATTGACCACAGCAACCCCGGATGACCATTCAAAGGAATGGACTCGGTAGGCGGCGGCGGCAATATGGCTCGTGGCGATGCTCTTCCCGGCCACCAAGAGGTTATCCAGGTTTTGGGGAATGAGGGCTCGCAGCGGAATTTGGAAGGGATAGGCCTGACCAGCTCCCTGCCGTTCTCCAGGACGCTCAATATTTCCCGGTGCTTCTGGGGGATGGAAGGCCATACAGGGATGGAAGTCGATGGCGTAGTGACCAATGCCCACGGAGTCGGGGAAGATCCGCGATCGCGATCGCCGACTCAAGTCTTCGACACTCAGATTGCCTGTGAGCACCGAGAGGGTATTGCGTCCTGCTAATGCCGTTAAGAGCTGCCGGTACATGGCGTCGGGCAAGTTCTCGGCGTAGAATGGGTCGGCGGCATAGTCAATGCGGGAAATATCGATTTCAGAAATCACAAAGCCGTCGGGATAGCGGCTATCGGGTCGCCCGAGAATGCGACGACCTTCGCGCATGTAGGGATATTTGGAGAGCCCGTGGACGGTGCCCATGGGGGAATCTAGGCCACTCAGGAAGGTGTGATTGGGATGGCGTTCTTTGACACCGTCACCCAGTTGGGAGTCTGTGATCCCATCCACCAACCAGTGGAAGTATCCTAGGGAGATTTCTTCGCCACGACGCAGCGTTTCCACCCGCAGCCCCCCAAGCCAGCCGCCCGGTTCAAACTGTCCGAGCGATCGCAATTGATCTTGGGTGTAGATCAGATTATCCTCCGACGTGCCGGGACGGTAGTCATTGCCCCAAGTCCAGTTCTGCATGGAAATATCACCGACAGCCACCTCATAGTCATAAATATTGCGGCTGGTGCCAGGGGGGGGAGGATCTTGGGCCAGGATGCGGCGGTAGGTAAAAACCAGATCAAAATCAGCTAGGCGGGGTAGCTCATAGCTGTAGTAGGGTGCGTACTGGGGATAGAAATCTGGCGGTTCGTGAACCTGGGGTTCTTCGGTAGCCTGCATGGCAAAGGTGTAGGTAAACCCTTGGGTGCAGTAGGGATCGGGTACGGGGCTAGAGGAGGAGGGTTCTTCGTAGGAGAGGGCATCAATGCCTAGCTGGTGGGGTAGATCCGCTAGGGCAATCAGCTCTCCGGTTTCAGTCGCTTCCACCACATACCAATCAGCGACGCGATCGCTCTCTCCCTCGGGAATCAGGGGTTCAAACCGTAGAATAGTTTTTGTGAAGCGATCGGAGTCGGCGTAGGTATAGGCATCCTCCAGGATCTGGGATAGGTGGAAGGTATTGAGCGGTGGAGCGTCGGGAGCAGGCTGGTGCTGAATGGCGATCGCGCTGCGGATTTGGCGATCGCGAATGTCTAGATCTTTGATGACGGTATTGGGAAACCAGTGCAGGGTGCCCCGCCCCTCTCGTTCCGCATCGTCCAGCAGGTCCACCAGCAGGTCATGGCCATCGAAGGGATAGAAACAAGACTCGCTGACCCAGCAGTCTCCAGGATTAAGGCGTCCATAGTGACGCCGGATGCGATCGCGTAATTCCAGATAGCCTCGGGAATAGAACAGCTCAAGGCGTTGGGTGGTGCGTTCATCGAGGGCAGAGGTGCCTTGGGACGAAATCTGCCCGCCCATCCAGTCGGTGAGGTCGGTCATACATACGGTGCGTCCTGCCAATAGCCCTTCATAGGCCGTAGCCACACCGGCCAATCCACCCCCAACCACCAGGATCTCACAGGCGATGGTGTCATCAGGTGGGCGGGCGGCGATCGCCCCTTGGGGCAGCAGGGCGGTCATGAAGCCAGCCAGGGGAAGAGGTAGCCAAAGCCGGTACAAAGCCAGTGGGAAACGTTTTGTCATACAGGTCGCTAATCAAAAGGGGGAAGGGATCTAAACCTATGATGCCTGGTTTATCCAAGGGTTTCATCCTCTAATCGGGGCGATCGCTTAGGAATCCTGAGGTTCAAATGCCCATAGGTTGCCGCCGGAGTCTGCCATGGGGCTGAGGGTGCCTTGGCTTTCCAGGAGATTAGCTAAGTCCGCCGATGGCCGAAACACAAAGAGCGATCGCTCCTCGGTGGCTAGATCGATCGCCGATAGATCAGGCGGTTGGGTGAGCAGCAGCAGAAAGACCCCATTTTCCAGATCATGGCTCAGGCCTAGGAGATCGCCCCGATTGGTGAAGGTATCCCCCACATCGCTAATCAAGACGGTAGGCTGGGCTTGGTTGAGATGGCTGATAATTTTGTCATTCGGGTAACTTAGATCCTTGCTCCACCAACTGGTTGCCATGCTGCTCATGGTGTTGGATACAATACTGGCCGTAAGCAGGACGGGTAAAACCCAGCGTCGCCCCTGGGCTTTACTGAGCACAAAATCTTGGGTGAGCCAGTAGGCAACCACAAGCTGTATGGCTGGAAAGCAAGGATTGAGGTAGCGGGTGATGGCCGATCGCTGACCGCCCAGAATCAGATCGGGCAGGGCGATTAAGATAAATGGAACCACGCCCATGGTGAGAATAAACAACCACACCGGTAGCGATGTACGGCGACAGACCCTGTAGCATCCTCCCAGAATCAGTACCAAAAATGGCAGCCGCAGCAGAAAGGTCATGGGGTTGTCAAACCCAAAATCTAGGTCAATAAACAGACTGGTAAAGCTGAGCAGCCAGAACTTTGCCAGACGGTCTAGGCCCATGGTGCTGCTTGTCCAGCTTGAGGTGGCAACCACCTGACCCACATTGGTGACAAACACCCAGAGCCACGGTGCAAAGAGGAGGGCAGCGATCGCCATTGCCACCCCATAGCCCCAGAGAGGTTGCCAGCGACTGCCATGCTTCAGCCGGGCAAAGGTGCCCCTAGCTGGCTCGGCGGCACAGCGCCCCAATAGATAGAGCCCATGGGCGATCCAGGTGAGGACAATCAAGGGCTGGGTATAGAGCCCAGCGGCAACGGTGAGGGCATACAATCCCCATAGCCATCGATAGCGCTGACGAGCTGCCCGCAGCAGTAGCCAACTGCTGAGAATAATCAAAAAGGTTTGTAAGCTATACTGACGGCTGGTTTCAGCAAACAAAATATCAAAGGGCGACAGGGCCAGCAGCACCGCAGCGATCGCCCCCGCCAGTCGTGATTGAAACAGCTCTGCCCCCAGAACATACATGGCCGGCAACGACAATAGGCTGATCACAGCAGCAAGGGAGCGGCTGGCAGCAACCGATCCACCAAACCACTGCATCCAAAATCGCGCCATCACAAAATAGAGCGGCGGATGTTGGGGGACGTCCACGGCCAGCGATCGCACCGTATCGGCGACCGTACTACCGGGCTTAATGGTTTGAAACTGTTGCAGACTAGGGGCTGCAACGATCTGATTTTGAAACAGCGCCTCATCAACCTCACTGCCAAGATAGCCCGCTGCCCGTAGAGACGTGTAGGCCTCATCGTGCCAGTAGATTTTGCCATCAAGACTGACAAATCGAAACAGGATCCCTAGCAGAAGGAGAGCCACCAAAGCTAGCTTTAGCCAACCGGGACTCATGCGCCATGATGTTAGAGTACTCAAATCGTTCTGACTCCGCGATCGCATCGGTCATCGCTACTAGTTTAATGCCCAAGTTGCAGGCCATGATGCTGAACATTCAGATTGGGTAACATTCCCCAGCGATGGACGACGCATCTCATCCTAAAGCCCAACTCGGGCCAGGGCAGCGTTGTAAATTGCCTCGTTTGCCTGGACGGATTTGAACAAATCTACGATGGGACGCGGATAGTCTACCCCGATCTGCAGGTGCGATCGCCGCTGTTCCTCCGCGCTGAGTTTCCAAGGTTCATGGACTTTACCGGCAGGCACCTGGGCTAATTCTGGCAACCAATGCTTCACATACTGTCCGTCGGCATCATAATCCTTGGACTGTTTAGCAATATTGAAATAACGAAATCCGCGAGCATCATTACCCACGCCAGCCGTGTAGTTCCAGTTGCCCCAGTTACTACAGACATCGTAGTCAATCAACAGCGACTCAAACCACTCTGCCCCCATACGCCAGTCGATGCCAAGATTTTTGGTGAGAAAACTAGCCACATTCTGCCGACCGCGATTGGACATAAATCCAGTCGCCGCTAGCTCTCGCATATTGGCATCCACCAAGGGAAAACCAGTTTTACCCTGACACCAGAGGTCAAACCGTTGCCAATCCTGTTTCCAATCTATGGGCAACCGCCGCAGTCCGGACGGATAAAACACGCGATCGCCATGTTTGACACAGATAAACCGAAAATAATCCCGCCACAGCAGTTCAAACATCAGCCAATAGGTCGAGTCATTGCGCACTCGCTCCACCTCATAGCGCTGCACCTCTGCTGCGATGAAGCGAGGCGATAGGCAACCGAGCGCTAGCCAGGGCGAAAACTTCGAGGAATAATCTGCCCCTAGCATTCCATTCCGCGTTTGTTTATAGCGACGCAAACAGTCCTGGTTCCAGATATAGTGCTGAAGGCGATCGCCCCCGGCCGTCTCTCCCCCTACAAACGCCAACACCTGCCGCTCATCCGTGACCGGGATGTCTAGTCCCCAATCGTGAAGCGTGGGCAGAACGCCCGCATCCAGGTTTGCCGGTAGATCTGGCAGGCGAGTCGGCGCTGGATAAGATGGATTAATGCAAGAGGATTTTTCTACCTGTTTGCGAAACTGAGTAAAAATCTCCGGCGTCTGAGCCAACTCAAAGGGGAGATCATCGGGATGATAGAGCGTTGCTCCCCAGAAGGATCGGCACTCAATCCCCAAAGACGTCAGTCCTGTGGATACCTGCTGCTCAACCTGCCGTTCTTCCGACGTTGCTTCTTGGTGATAGTAAAGAGCGATCGCCCCCACCTGCTGGGCCAGCGCGGGCAGTACATCCTCCGGTTTCCCGCTGCGCACGATGAGATCACTGCCAAGAGCCTGCCACTGCCGCCGCAAATCCGCCACGCTCTCTAGCAAAAACTGTGCCCGAAATGCCCCTGTTTTAGGAAAGCCAAAGGAGGTTTGCCCAAACTGTCGTGGATCAAAGCAGTACACCGGCACAACGGGCGATCGCTCCCCCAGGGCCCGGTGCAGCGGTTCATGATCGTGCAGGCGCAGATCGTTGCGATACCAGATGAGAATGGGAGCTGTCAAGGCAGGTGTTTCCAACGCGTTAATCAGGGAGCGATCGCCCCCTCTGATTATGATAGATTGCCTTACAAAAGTTTACAAATAGCGACTTGAGAAGAACCCAAGGGCATTGCTCCAATATGGGCAGGCCATGTATCCGTGAAGACCCTAGGGATGGAGTCTGCTAAGATTGCATAGTCGGATTGAGGGGCAATATGATAGGTGTACTGTTTCTAAACGGTACGGATACCTGCCTGGCTCCCGTCGCGAGGGCAATTAGAATGTATCGCTTGAGTTGGGAAAGCTTTGATAGCTCCCCCATTGCGTATGGTGACCAGCCAGTTTTGAGGTGGCAACATGTCTACCCAAGTTACTATTACCTTGTCAGATGAGGCGTATCGTCGGGCTGAACGCTTTGCGAGGCTTGCCAATCAGGATGTCCTCACGGTCTTAGCCAACACAATTGACAGCGCTATTCCCTTGGTGAGTGATGCGGGTGCAGCGCTGGAACCCATGGCAGAGCTTACGGATGAACAGGTTATTGCTTTCGCTAATCTGCAACTTGAGCCGTCCCAGGATGCACGATTGAGCGAACTGCTTGATCAACAGCAAGCCGGACTCTTGGATTCCCAGAAGCGTGACGAATTAACGGCTCTGATGCAGGTCTATCAGGAAGGATTGCTGCGAAAAGCAACGGCTCTGAGTGAGGCGGTTAAACGAGGGCTAAGGGAACCGTTAGATTCGTGAATCCCATTCCTGAATCGATGCGCCAGCGGGTGCGGCAGCAAGCAGGCGATCGGTGCGGCTACTGCCGAAGCCTGCAAAAATATGTTTTGGGCGTTTTGGAAATCGAGCATATTCTTCCCAAGGCAGCTGGCGGCTCGGATCAGGAAGACAATCTTTGGCTAGCCTGTCGCCTATGCAATTCCTACAAGGGCGTCCAAACCCAGGCTCAAGATCCGGTGACCAACGATACGGTAAGTCTATTCAATCCTCGCCATGACCGTTGGCGTGATCATTTTATCTGGACAAATCAGGGAATTTATGTGGCTGGGTTAACGGCAATCGGACGAGCTACTGTCATCGCGTTGCGGCTCAATAACCCTTATGCTGTGGCTGTGCGGCAAGCCTGGATCTCTGCCGGGTGGCATCCTCCTGTTGAACTTTAATCCTAGAAGCGATCGCCCCCCTGTTAAGGGTTCATCAGGGCGATCGCTTCCCTCAATCAACGCTTAGGACTCCTTTGATTTAGCCTCCAGTGCTTCCAGGCGACTGCGCAGATCCTGATTATCTTTCTTCAGTTGATCTAGCTCCTGCTGTAGCTTCTTCACCGCCTTATCCTTACCGATCGCATCTCGCACCTTTTGGATGAATTCCTCTGCCCGGCGGCGCACTCGACCATCGGGGGTTTGATCGGCCAAGGATTGGAGAATGGCGATCGCTTTCGGGGTTTCCATGCTGCCTAGGGCGCTGGCCACCGACACCTGGGTGAGGAAGAAGGATTCTCCAGCCAGTTCATCGAGGCGATCGAGGATGCGCTGGAGGTTGGTGTCGGACTGGCCGCTGGCAATGGTGCCAAGGGCGCGGATGGCGGCGAGGCGCAGGGCTTGGGGAACGCCGAGGGCGGTGTACTGCAAAATCAGATTTAGGGCGGCTTCGGAGGTTTTGAGCTTACTCAGGCCGGCGATCGCCCCACTGCGCACGGTTTCATTCCAGCCGGCGCGGGTTTCCAACACCGAGCGGAGCAAAGCCAGCACCTCGTCTTGCTTCGACTCGCCATTGAAGTCGCTGGTGGCGACGTGGGCGATCGCCCCCATGGCCGCAGCCTCCACGTAGTAGCTAGCATCTCCCTGCTCAACCACGGGCTTTAGGGCATGGTAGCTGGCCAAGCTTTTGATTTTGCCAAGGGCCGACACCACAGCGCGGCGCACTCTGGCTTCGGAGTCCTGAAGTCCTGTCACCAGCGCATCGGTGGCTTGATCGAGCTTGATGCTGGCCAGGTGATCCGCCACCTCAGCCCGCACGCCCCAAAACGGATCTGATTGCAGTGCTTCGGCCAGCGCCCGCACGCCTTCCAGACCGCCCTTCTTGGCGATCGCTTCTGCAGCAAACATCCGAGAGAGGGGATCGGGATCGGACTTGAGTTGGGCTTTCAGTTCTGCCATCGGATAGTCTAAGGTGACTGTCTTCAGGGTGTGGTTGCCCAGGTCGAAGCTGATGAACTGGGGCTTCTTGGGCAGCGGTAGATAGAAGGTTTGCTCCCGCTCATGGAGGCGAAGGGTGAACACCGTGGGATCTGAGGGGCGATCGCTGTAGCCAAAGCCAATGGGAACTTTCAGGTCAAAGAGTCCGTTGGTGCTGGGGGTGTCGCCTTTCTGGGCTTGGGCTTGGGTGACAGTGAGTTTTGCCAGTTGGCTATCATTATCCCAACTATAGGACACCTTAAAGTCAGGATGTCCGCCGCGAAATACATATTGATCAAACAAAAACTGGAGGTTGCGCCCCGTTGATTTATCAATAGCCCGCAGTAGATCGATGGTTTCTACGGTTTTGTGGGCATTATCATTCACAAAGGTGTGAATAGCGCGGGTAAATAACTCATCGCCCAAGGCCGTGCGAATCATGTGATAGACGCAGCCACCTTTTTCATAGATATGGCGATCGTAGAGTTCGATCGCTTCTCGATAAATATGGGTGACCATCGGCCGACGGTAGCGAGAGCTGTCTTCGCTCAGATAGCTGCGGGCTTCATTCAGGCGATAGTAGGCCGCTTCATCGGCTCCATACTCGCGCTCCGTCCACATCACCTCAGAATAGGTCGCCATACCCTCCTTCACCCAGGCATGGGACCAATGCTTAATTACCACCAAGTCGCCAAACCATTGATGGGCTAGCTCATGGGCAACTAAGCTTTCTGATCCACGGTTATCAATGGCCGCCCGTTCATCAATCAGGCAGCGATCGGTGAGTAAGGTGGTCGAGGTATTTTCCATGCCGCCGAAGATAAAATCCTCAACGCAGACCTGAGCATATTTCGGGTAAGCATAGGGATAGCCATAGGCTTGGCTAAAAAATTCAATCATTTGGGGCGTCTTGCCCATGGTGCGTCGGGCGTCGGCTTCCCGTCCCTTTTCTACGTAGTAGGTGACCGGCTTGCCGTTCCACTCGTCTCGGAGTTCGGCAAAATCACCCACCGCCAGAGTCATCAGATAGGTGGGGTGCACCTCCTGCTGGCTCCAGTGGAAGATTTTGAACTCACCGTCTTCCTGAGCATCAATCAGTTCACCGTTGGAAATCGCCATCAGCGGCTTGGGCACCCGCACCCGAATCTCAGACGTGGCCAACTGCCCCGGATAGTCGAAACAGGGGAACCAATAGCGGGAGTCTTCATCTTCGCCCTGGGTCCACACCTGGGTGGCTTTATTGGGATAGTGTTCATCCGGCGCGATGAAGTATAGGCCCCGCTGGGGATGCTCCACCCGGTAGGCGATCGCCACTGTGAAGGACTGTCCGGCGCGGGTAGGCGTCAACAGGCGAATATTCAGGAATTCCCCATCATAGTCAAAGGGTTGAGCAACGGGGCCCACCTGCACGGAGTCGATTTGTAGATCCACCGCATCGAGGGTGAGATGCTCAATTCCATCACAAATGGGCTGGATTTGGATGCTGCAGGTGCCCTGATAGCGTTGGTTGGGAATATCAAGATCGAGGTCGAGGCGGATGTGCTGGACTTGACCGGGGCGATCGGGATTGTAGTGGGGTTTTGCGCCGGGCAACTCAAACGACTTATGTTTCGGTGTTTCGGTGTCCAACCATCCTTCAACTTGGCTGTGCAACATGCAATCTTCTCCGCTATGGCTCTATTCAGCAACTAGACTTTAGGATAAACCGGTTTCCCTGAATCGTGTAGGTTTCGAAGCGATCGCTGCAGTTCATACCAGACTCCAACGGCACGGTACATCCGCCCTTGTTGGTGAAGCGATAGTGGCGCAGTGAATCGCTAGGCTCTCAGCTAAGAATCCAGACCATCATGCTGCATCAGGATCATCGGGTAGATATGCCGTCGTTCTCATGGGGAGAGCGATCGCCATCCCTCACTCCCGCTCCGAGGCATCAATGCCTCGTTGAGTAGCATAGCGGCGCAGTTCTGCCATGAGCTGGCCATCCTTCGAGGCCGTCCTAGCTCCGGCTTCCGCTGCCCAGCGCTTCAGGTGTTCGATTTGGTCGCGGGCGATCGCGGCTAGGGGTACGGTTTCCTCGATCGCCAGCATAATATCTTCGGTGGTGAAGTCCCGACGCTGACCGTTGACCACTTGGCTATAGCCCCGATGGACGCCATCGATGATCACCTGTTCAATTTCCGCACCGCTGAAATTCTTGGCTTGGCGAGCTAGGAGGGCTAGGTCAAACTCTCGCAGGCGGGTGGGACGCAGTCTTTGCAGGTGTACTTTGAAGATATCTTGACGCTCTGCTTCCGTAGGTAAGTTGAGGAAAAAGATTTCGTCAAATCGTCCCTTGCGCAGCAGTTCGGCGGGCAAAATTTGCACATTATTGGCCGTCGCCACGATGAAGACTGGGCTGGTTTTTTCCTGCATCCAGGTAATTAAACTGCCGAAGACTCGCCGACTGGTACCCGAATCGCCATCAGCACCACTGGTAATATTGCCAAAGGCTTTGTCGATTTCATCAATCCATAGCACACAGGGAGCGATCGCTTCCACAAGCTGAATCATCTGCCGCACCCGGCTTTCGCTCTCTCCCACAATACCGCCAAAGAGACGGCCGCTATCCAAGCGCAGCAGCGGCAGTCGCCATTCACTGGCAATAGTCTTGGCGGAGAGAGATTTCCCAGTACCCTGGATACCCACCAGTAAAACACCCTTAGGATTGGGGATGCCATAGCGCCGCGCCTCTTCCGTGAAGGCATCCTGACGCATTCGCACCCAGAGCTTTAGGTTTTCCAAGCCTCCCACGCTTTTCAAGGAATTTTGCGGCGTAAAGAATTCTAAAATTCCCGTCTGGCGAATCGCCTGTTTTTTCTCCTCCAAAACATGCAAAATATCAGATTCATTCACCTGCTGTTTGGCAGCGATCGCCTTTGCCAACACTCGACGAATACGTTCTCGACTCAGACCCTGGCAGGCTTTGACGAGCTGTTCCCGAGCCAACCCAGTCACCTGCAGCGTATCAGTCACCACCAGCGATGAAATCAGATAATCGATCTCCGCTGCATCGGGCAAGGGAAAATCAATCACCGTAATATCTTCTGCTAACCCAGGGGGAATTTCTAGGGTATGGCTGAGTAAGATCAGCGTCTTGCGGCTGCGCTTCAGGTCGCGGGTCAGGTTTTTCAGTTCGCGGATCACCGGAGCCTGTTTTTCGCTGTTGGGCTGCTGCAGGGTGGGATGCAGATCCCGTAGCACAAATAGCACGGCTTCCTGGGGCGGTACCTGGGCAATGCGCGCCAGAGCCGCCATCACCGAGCCCTTGGCCGTGCCGTCATCACTCCAGCCCCGCACCACATCCCACAGCAGTAGATGGCGCGGCGGATCAGTGAGCGCCGCCACCCGCTGCAGCACATCCTCCACCGGCTCCTCCTCCACCGACACGATGTAGAGAATCGGGAAGCGGGCCCGAATCATCAGGTCAATCTCATGGACAAGGCGCTGGTGGGGCAGGGGAGGAGATGGGGGCATGGCTCCAAGATCGCGTTCTTCTAGGATGCCACAGGGCTAGCAATCACGCCTTGCCGTTCTAGGGCCGCGGCCACTTGGAATAGTTTCGCCTCTTGGTAGGGCGCGGCAATGAGCTGGACGCCGATGGGCAGTGCGCCGGGCCGGGACACCGGCACCGACAGCACCGGTAGACCGATGAAGGAAATCGGCTGGGTGAAGCAACCGAGATGAGCGCGGGGCACCAGTTCCACGCCGTCGATCACCATGCGGGTTTGGCCAATTTCCGGCGCAGGGCAGGGAGTAGCAGGGGTCATGATCACGTCTACGGATTGGAACACCTGAGCCACCTGAGCCTGGTACCAACGACGGAATCGCTGCGCCTGCACATACCAATCGCTAGGCATCATCGCCCCGGCAATCAGGCGATCGCGGGTGGCGGGGTCGAAGTCTTGGGCCCGTCGTCTGAGGTTAGCCATGTGCAGGTTGCCGCCCTCGCTGGCGGTGATTACATAGGCAGCGGCCCGGGCCCGGCTCGATTCGGGCAGGGTGACTCGCTGGGTTACCCCGAGGGCGCTGGCCACTTGGTCGAGGGCGGCAAACACCTCGGGCAGGCCGCCTTGGGCAAAGTAGTCATCGGCGATCGCAATTCGCAGGGTGTCGGGATCGCCATGCAACTGATCGAGGGTGGTTACGGGGGGGCGATCGCTGCACACCGGATCTCGTGGGTCAGGGCCCTGCATAGCATCGAAGCTAGCGGCGATGTCGCGCACGGAGCGGGCGAAGGGGCCGATGTGATCCAAGCTAGCCACAAAGGGAAAGCTCCCGGCCCGCGACAGGCGGCCATAGGTGGGCTTGAGGCCAAAAATGCCGCAAAGGGACGCCGGGACGCGAATTGAGCCGTTGGTATCCGACCCCAGGGTGAGGGGCACCAAGCCCGCTGCCACGGATGCCGCCGAGCCGCCGGAGGAGCCGCCCGCTACCCGGTCTAAATCATGGGGATTATGGGTGTTGCCGTAGTGGGTATTTTCCGTGACAAACCCGTAGGCATATTCGTCCATGTTCAGCGCCCCGAGGAGGATCGCCCCAGCTTGCTTGAGGCGGGCGACAGCGGTGGCATCCTGGGTGGCGGGGGGCGTATCTCGCTCAATGATGGAACCGGCAAGGGTAGTGAGACCGGCGATGTCAAACAGGTTTTTCACCGCAAAGGGCACGCCTGCGAAGGGCCCTGGGTCTTGTCCAGCAGCGATCGCCTCATCCACGGTCTGAGCCTGAGCCATAGCATCGTCGGCCAAGACGGTCGTGAAGCAATTGAGGGTGGCATCCTGGGCCTGGATGCGATCGAGGCTAGCGGTGACCACCTGCACTGCGCTGACCTTTTGGGCCCGCACGGCGGCAGCAGTGGCGATCGCATCGACGGTGGCGAGGTCAATCATGGCTGGGAAAATCTGGCGAAAAAACAGGGGAAAGATCGTCTGCGGGAGATAGCTCGAAAGCAACTACCGGCTGGGCTACACCGTAGATCATCGTCACATTACGAATCACTGCTGCCCGAGACTCTGGGGGAAGCGATAGCCCCATCAGGGCAGCGGTTTGATCAACGTAGGCGCTAAAATCTGGCTCGGGAGAAGGCGTGGACATATGCAACAGAACTGCCGGGAGCAGAAGCTTGGGAACGTAGGAACAACGGCTGATTGATTGGAAGAACCATGGCCCTCACCCTAGCCCTCTCCCCTGGGAGAGAACGGGAAGCATGGATCGGCTCCCCTCGCCCTCTGGGAGAGGGGTTGGGGGTGAGGGGCGTTTTGCCAGGCAACCAGGAACAATTAGGGAAACAACGGCGGGAAACGGAGAAATGGTGAATATTGGTGTGATTCCCTTTCCTTTAATACCATTGGAGGGACGAAAATGGGATGTAGGTGAGCAGATGTTGACCAACCCTGATCCTCCTGCCCATCGACTACACTCTAGGCGTTGTCGTCTCTGGTCTTTCGAACATCCTCCGTCCCCAACCTGGCTTGATCCTACAACCGCCGAGCATTCAGCATGGACTCTCTTCTTCTCATCGCCAGCCTCATCCTCCTGGGTCTAGTTGCCTTCTACACCTGGTTTGTGTTTCAACTGCTGCAAACCGTGCGCCGCGAAAGCCACCTCTACCGCAGCAGCTTAGACCAGCAACTGCGGCTGACCACCTTTCCCCATCTCTACTGCGACCTGAGCAGCGATCGCCCCTCCGGCACCCTCACCCTAGAGGTGTATAACATTGGCTCCCAGCCTACGACGGATATCCTGGTGAGCACCATCGGCACCTACACCGCCGAAACCTTGGACGTGGCGACCTTGATGCGCAACTACATCCAGCCCCGCCATCGCAAATATCCCCTCCAACCCGACAAAGTTGGCTACTACGGCATCCGCAGCAGCGTTCGTAGCCCCATGCTGCCCTACCAAAAACGGCTGGCGATCGCCCTGCAGTTTCCCGTCTGCCCCGTGGATGTCTACGCCCTTGTGCAGTACCGCACCATCGTGGGCGAAAACTACTATCAGCTTTATTGCTTCTCGGAACTAGACGACCAGGGGCAATATCGCGCCAACATTCCCGATGCCCATCCCCTCACGCCCATCGAACGCATCCATTTCTACGACCTCGATGCCCTAGAGCCCCCCGCCCGTGAGGGATCTCTACCCTTTGCGCTCGCAGATTTCATTGATCTATGGAACCATTCCATCTCCCAGCGGTTTACCACCCTCTATACCGGCGACTATGCCACCCCAACCGAACTAGAGGTGAATCGCCCATCAGTCTAGGTCTAGAGACAGAGTGCAACCCTCGAACCGAACCAGATCGGGCGGCATTTACCCGTCTAGAGAACGTAGGATAATCGGGCGGACTTCATTAAGATTGGAGATAGGTGCAGAGCCAGTACCGATTTGCCATGGTCTAATTCTGGTAACAGCGCGATCGCGCCCCTGCATCCATTACTGAACTCACGGGATAACCTGCATGAACAACAACATACGCATTGGCAACTTGTTCGGGATTCCCTTCTACGTCAATCCCTCCTGGTTCATTGTGTTGGGGCTAATCACCCTCACCTACAGCGGACAGCTCGCATTGGTCTTTCCAGAACTAGGGGCGCTGGCTTGGGTACTGGGGTTAGCAGCAGCGCTGATGTTGTTCGCGTCGGTATTAGCCCATGAGCTAGGGCATAGCGTGGTGGCAATCAGCCAAGGCATTGAGGTGAATTCCATCACCCTCTTCATTTTTGGTGGACTGGCCAGCCTCGGCGAAGAATCCAAAACCCCAGGCGATGCTTTCAAGGTGGCGATCGCTGGCCCATTGGTTAGTTTTCTCCTATTCGGTATCTTTTCCTTGGTCGGCGCTGTGGTTCCCCTGCCAGGGCCCTTCCAAGCGATCGTGGGCTTATTAGCCTACATTAACCTCGCCCTCGGCGTCTTCAACCTCATCCCCGGTCTACCCCTCGACGGCGGCAATGTCCTCAAAGCCTTGGTTTGGAAAATTACCGGCAAACCCTACAAAGGGATCGCCTTTGCCAGCATCGTCGGTCAATTCTTCGGCTGGGTCGGCATTCTCTTGGGGATTGCCTCCATCTTGAACCTGACCAGCTTCGGCAGTTTCTGGACGCTACTGATCGGCTGGTTCCTCTTGCAAAATGCGGGTCGCTCGGCTCAGTCGGCGGCCATTCAAGAAAAGATGAGCGGCTACACCGCCCTAGATGCCATCTATGCCGACAGCCCAGTTACGAAGGGCAGTCAATCGCTGCGAGAACTAGCCAACAACTACATCATTGGCAGCCAGCGCGACTGGCGCAAGTTCTTGGTCACCAATGAAGACGGTCAGCTCGTAGGCGAAATCGACGTGGATGCCCTGAAAACAATTCCCACCAACGACTGGTGGTCGGTCACCGTTGACCAACTCACCCATCCCATTGAAGCCCTGACCACTATCCCTGCCAAGATGCCGCTGCTAGAAGCCCTCGGTCTCTTCCAAGACGATCATGCTGGCGTAGTGGTGGTCGTTAATGACGACAATCAGGTACTCGGTTTGCTAGAGCGCGATTCAATTTTCCAGATGCTCCAGCGTCAGGAAGAAGGTGATGCTAGCGAAGAAGCGATCGCCCTCAACGCACCCAGCGATGCCCCTAGGGATTCGTCGATCTAGTAGGCTCCAGCACAGCCGTCTGTAGGAGCATCTGGCAGGACATCCTCACAGGGATGCTCCTGCTGTCTACTAATCCCCACAACTGATCCAGCCATTCTCAGTACGGACTAAGTTGAACAGCTTGAGCAGTGAATTTGGCTCGAACTGAAGTATGCGGTGCCGTCCAAGGCTATCCACAACGGAGCGAAAGTCTTCACTGCCACAGCTGTTCAAACACCTGCAGGGTATCCTCAAACGCTGGAAAGACCTGCTCCAGGGCCACCGCATCTAGTAAATCTCGGATGTGGTTATCGCTTGGAATCTAATGAACTCCAAACAGGCTTTGGGCATTGCTTTTCCCTTGGTTGCCCTCCATCATGGGCTGATACGTCAGAGATGAGGGGATTTGGGTGAAAAATACGCTGAACGCGCTCAAGGCCTCATCTTTCATCTTTCATCCCATAGGGGGGATTCTTGCCCCTGTGCTTGTCTGGTAGAGAGGACAAGTGCTGGCGAAACAAACTGACGATGCTGTTAAACAATCCCCATCCTTCTCAAGGGAAGATATTTTATTGGTTATTTTTCATCTCTATGCTGCGGGGAAGAACTTCCCGTCAATGCTGCTGAAAACGTTTTTTTAGATCCTCCTATAGAAAGATGAATTTATTTAACCAACCCTTTGACTTTTCAAAAAATGTGAGGATTTTGGTCTATCTGTCCCAGAAATCCCCAGGTTTGACTTTGAACGTTAAGAAGTGTTTTATTTACGTGCAACTTTAGAGCTAGATAGCCCGCTGAGCCATGGCTTCAATCTCAACTCGAACTAAGTCAACAGAGAGATACCAATATCAATGGGGCTCTCTATCGTAGTAGTAGAACTTAGTTAAAAAAGAAGGAAATCCCATGGCATTACATAAGATTAAAGACTTCTATCCTGATTATCCGGAAATGTTTGGCGATCACGATATTGTCGGATATGGCCTCTACGCGGATCGGGATGATCACGTAGGATCGGTTGACAATGTATTGATCGATGACAACGGCAAAATTCGCTACCTAGTCGTTAGTACCGGGATTTGGATTTTTGGGAAGAACGTACTGCTGCCCATTGGTCGTGCCCGTGTTGACTATAACGATCGTCGAGTCTATGTAGATGCGTTGACTCGCGAGCAGGTTGAACAGCTGCCCACGTATAACAGCGACATGGTAGTGGACTCTGATTACGAAGACCACGTGCGAGGCGTATATAGTCCTCACAATGGGACAGGCAGAAACGGTATGTCTGAATCTGACATTGCGGCAAGCAAAGCAGCGCCCGGTGTCGCTAATACAGCTCCTGGCAGTCGCAACCGTGCAGATGTAGGTGCCAACGCAAGCACAGGGAAAGCTTCTCAGTACGATCGAGATCCCGATCTTTACAACCTGAATGAGAAGTCTCACGGCACCCTAAAGCTGCACGAAGAGCGGTTGATTGCCGATAAGCTTCGTCAGAAAAAGGGAGAGGTTTCGGTAGGTAAGCATGTTGAAACCCAGCAAGCTAATGTATCTGTTCCTGTGTCTGAAGAGCGCGTCGTGATTGAGCGAAACAAACCTAGCAATGCTGGACAAAAGGTAAACCCAGGCAAAGATGCCTTTCGGGAAGGTGAAGTAGCCCGTGTAGAAGTCTATGAAGAAACAGCAGATATCCACAAGGATACAGTTGTTACTGAAGAAGTCAATGTCCGGAAGGTCGTAGATCGAGATACGGTAGACGCTCAGGAAACGTTGCGTAAAGAGCGTTTGGATGTTGATCGGAAGGCAACGAGTGAAGGTCGAGATCCTGATCGCGCCGCAACCGATCCTCGTAACTCACGTGATTCCCGTAGTCAACGCACAACGCGATAAGGATGCCACTTCAATTCTAGGTCTATCTGCCCAGAGTAAGGGCGTTACTATGCGTCCCTCTGCCTGGACATAAGGAGTAGTTCAAAGATAGCTAGAAATAAGCCAGGCATAGGAGTTGGTTAGAGGTATATGGAGATATGTGGACACCGTAAATACCTCATTCAACATCTTCCTCTGCTACGAACTGGATGGACTGTGGGTGTATTAAGGCGTCCACAGTCTCTCCTTTTAAATTCAATGAACTTCGATCAACACTCAATCAATTCCCTTAATTGCAATACAAACGCATAACTATTATGAATTTAACAACCTTAAGCCCTTTAGATGAAAGTTATCGTAGAACGTTCGGGGACATTAATGTCGAACAGCTCGACGTGTATAGTAATCCTCAGGAACGAGTGGGTACGGCAGTAGAGGTTCTAACAGACGAAACTGATCTTTCAAGTTACTTGACTGTCTATCTGGAGCACTCTTCACAAAAATATGTTCTGCTTCCTTCAGACTGGTTTCAGGTGGATAGGGCAGCCCGACGAGTCTATCTCAACGGGTTAACGCGATCGCAACTGATAGCCCTTCCTAGCTTTGATCCAAACTGCGTGATTCGGCGATCGCCCTCAAGACGCTCTACCCCAGAACCAGCTCCGGCTCAGCAAACCTGGGAACAAGGAGCATTGGAGTCGTCTGGCCCCTTAGAGTCATCCGTTCCCTTAGAATCGTCTGTTCCTTTGGAATCGTCTAGGCCCTTAGAAGCCTTTGCGCCTCTAGATAGTGTTTCAACTGCGCCGATTCGTCCTCCTGCTCCTGCAAATCGACCGGAGATTGTTCGCAATCCAGCAGCGCCTGATTTAGCAGCACATCCTGAAGGGATACCGAGCCCATCGTCACCGAAAGCCTTAACACCCGAAACAGGTCAAGAGATGATCAGAGAGATCGAGCCTATTCAACTGCTTGAAGAACGAATTGTCAGCGATCGCCAGCGTCGTAAAGTCGGTGAGGTGATCATTCGCAAAGTCGTAGAAACTCAAATAGTGGAAGTTCCAGTTCGGCGCGAGAAGCTAGTCATTGAGCAGGTGGGCACGAATCCTCAACCACTAGCCAGTATTGATTTTGGGCAGGATGGGCAGCCTGTGATAACGCCGATTAGCGATCGCATCGAAGGCTATCCTTCAGATACGTCTGTACCCTCTCAATCTCAACCTCTCCATCAGGCGCAATCGAACTCTTTAGGATCTATGGATCAACCCAGCGTTGACCCTCAACAGAAGGTTTCTGCTCAACCTACCTCGTTGCATACTCCATCTACCCTAGAGGCCAACCCAGTGACCGCAGCTCACTATGTTTCTGCCCGCACGGCACAACAGATTCTAACCGATCTATCTCAGCAACTTGGTGACGATAGCTGTGGAGTTCGGCTAGAGTTTGCTGACGCGTCTTTACAACGCATTTATGAACAGGAATTAAAAAATACATCTATGTCTCGGCAAAGCCATCCATAGACGGATCAAAATAAGGCGAGGGCGATCGCCTCTCCTAGACAACCTAAACAACGATTAAACTCAAAACTATAGCGATCGCCATCAAGGTTTTGGCGGCTCTGGCATGGTGCGAGTCACCAAAGCACTGACAAGACTGCCATGCAACAGATTGAACAGCATTCACCAACATGAGACTTGCTACCACTCATCGACCCATTTCCCACCGATCGCTACCCATTCGTCTAGAGGTGTCGCTGAATTGGAAGATGATTCTGCAAGATGTTGCACGGAGTTTCAAAGCCTCTAGCTAGAGGTTCATACCCTAATTCAGCAACATCCTTCTAGGTGAGAACCCTCGCCCCTAGGAGGATTGATTTTTTAAAGAGTGCCGCACACAGGTACCAATTTGGGTATCAATGGTCATAATGTGGTTCACTAACCAGTCGGCTAGCTGGGCATGGGCTTTGCGGGCGATCGCTTCACTGGCACCACTGTCCCGATACTCAATCCGTAGGTCGCTAAAAATCTGCAAAAATTTGTGATGGGCTTGTTGATTGGTTTCACCAATGGCACAGCGATGTTTGGCAGCACAGCTTTCCTCTTGCTCAAAATGCCACTCGGTAAAATATTTGAGAAACGTCAGCAGCTTTTTGATATAGCTAGCTCCAGTTCCCTGCTCGATGGCATTCGATAGATCATTAAACGCCGTGATCAATTCCTTATGGTGAACATCAATCATAGGAACACCAACGCTCAGGCTATCTGTCCATTCAAATTTCTGCATAGATTCCCTAACCAGTTTAGACAACGGCACGTTACAGCGGATAAGACTGTACGGCTAGCTCACCTATCCCTAGGCAAGATCCATACATCTCTTACATTTAGAATGCCCACCCAAGTCGCCAACCGGTAGCGATCGCTCTCTTTGAGAGAAAACGTAATGTGAACAACGCCTTACGGACTAGATACGGTTGAGCTTACTCGTCTAGGGTGAACCATCCAATTCAGAGGTTGGGCGATCG
>RECH01000012.1 GCA_007694125.1 Leptolyngbya sp. DLM2.Bin15 | reverse complement strand
CATGACCTTGGATGGGCTCGCTGAGGGGTGCGCCGCTGTTAGCATCCCACAGCCGCACCGTCCCGTCCGCACCGCCACTGACAATCCGCGTCCCATCGGCGCTAATCGCCACCGACTCCACGTCAGACTCATGGCCCTGGAGGCGATTAACTTCTTGCGACACCTGCATAGCCTTGAGCAGGCTGGCTTGGGCGGTTGTATTTACCGCCGGTTCTGACCAGCTGCGATCCATGGTGTCGATCGCCAAAATCACACCCGGCACTGCACTGGCGGTAGGCAAAAGATTCAGCACCCGAGCCGCCTGCTCTCGCAACTGGGCAATACGTGCTTGTTTTTGAGCGATATCAGTTTGCTCTTCGGCCCGCTGTTGTTCAGCAATGGCAATACGTGTCTGTTCTTGTGCTTCTGATTCCCCTGCCTCGGCCCGTTGCCGTTGATCAGCCTCGGCTTGGCGGGCTAGTTCAGCTTGTTGCCGCTGCTCGGCCTCGGCTTGGCGGGCTAGTTCAGCCTGGCGTTCGGCCCTGCGGGAATCTTCAAGCCGCTCCTCCGCTAGCTCTTCTGCCTCACGGGCTTCCGTAGCCGCAGCCTCAGCCAAGCTCCTTTGATTTTCCGCTTCTTCTGCTCGCTCTTCAGCCAGCTTCGCTTGAGTATCAGCATCTTCTCTTGCTGCTAAGGCTTCTAAACGTTGGCCATTGGCAAACCAGGCCAAGCCCCCCATCACGACTGCTACAGCACCAACTGCTGCAATCACCGGCACCGCAGGCTTAAGCTGATCCCACCAGGTCTCTGGCCAGTGATTTCTGATCCACCGCCGATCAAACACTTCTCGATAAATCGAGTTCCGCACCTCCAACCGCGATCCCACTCGCTTCACCACCCCTGACAGTTTCAGGTGGGCCTTAATTAGCGATTGGTCTTCATCCATTACCGGCTGGCGAGCACGCCAAATCTCTCGGTAGGTCGCTAGCACCTGGTATCGACCTGGGCATTTCTTTGGGTCAATGAGCCAATCGCGCACAAACTGCAAATTGTGATCGCGATCACTGCGATCACCAAAAAAAGCCCGATGCACTACTCCATCGACATCTGCCGAATTCCAGTGGTCGCGCGGCTGCCTAGACAGCTCAATGCAAAGCTGCTGGGTGAGGTAGGGGTGCCCGCCTGTCCAGTCTAAAATTCGGTCAAATACTTTGGATTGGTCAGCCTCATTCACTCCTAACCCTGTCGCCAAAGGCCAAGCCTCAGCTGCCGTAAAATCGGTCAAATCAACCCGGTGGCCAATATTAAAGGGTGTACGGCGGGTATCTAGAATTAGATTGGCAGGGGTCGCTACCCCAATCAGCACAAACGACAGCCGCTCGTAGCTAGTTGACTGAGCACGGGTCGTATATAGAGCGCGGATGGCGATAAAAAAATCGTCGGTAAAACCTAGATTGAGGGTGGTGTCAATCTCGTCGATAAACACCACCAGCTGCCCCTCCAGTTCTTGCAGCAGCACATCCCGAAAGAACCGGGTAAACCGTTGGGTAATGGTGAGTGGGCTATGGGTTTCCCACCACTCATAGACATCAGTGGTTAGCGCCTGCCCCTGTTCTTCCAATTTAGTTTCAATTTCTATCGCTACTCCCCGATACCAGTTTTCTGCTGTGGCATCGGTAACACCAATATCAGAGAGATCAATAATGATGCTGGTGGTGCCCCTTTGTTGAAGTCGACGGGCCGTTTCGAACATCAAGCTCGATTTGCCCATCTGGCGCGAGGTCAGTACGTAAACGTATTTTCCCTCTTGGCAGAGCTGCAATAACTCCTCATCGGCCTGCCGTGAGATGTAGAGACCCCGCCTCGCCTGTACTGGGCCGCCTGGAGTGTAAATATTGGAGTTAGCCACGCAAATGCTCCCGAAAATAGTCGGCATATAGTGGACAGCGGGGAACGATCACTTCTTTTCCCTTCACCACCTCCTTGCGTACTAATCCCGCTCCCCTCAGGCGAAAAAAGTCGTTGTCATCTAGTCGGTATTGGTTACGGATCACCTGGGAAAGAGCTGTCGTCAAATCAGGAGTTTTACGCAATAGCGACAGATGATGCCGCAAATGATCTCCAAACGGGCCACGGTCTCGGGTTGATTCATTGAACAACATATCAGACGTCATTTGTTGGCAAGCCACAAGATACAGAGCTCGCCGTACCAGATAAGGATGGCCATGCACCAGGGTAGTCAAACGCTCCACTTGTTGAGCAGATAGGGGCTTACCATGGCGCTGGTTTAAATCGGCCACCTGGGCTACGGAAAAATCTCTTAGATCCAAGACCTCCCCCACATTGAAAGGAGACTGGCTCTGATCATTAATGAAAAGATAAGGCTCGGTAGAAGTGATTAACGCCAAATCTAGCCGCTGCCATAGGGGGTTCATCGCTCGCTTATTGTGCCACCCCCGCAACATACTGAAAAAATCAGTGCGAAAGTCTGCGACAAATATCCTCTCTACCTCGTCCATAGCCAGCATCAGAGGGCCATCAAGTTGGCCCAAAATGTGCTTGCGCATGTAGCGGGTGCAGCGTTGCAAGTTCCCTTCTTTAGGCCGATCCCAGTAGGCTAACACCTCATCTTCTAGATCTAACTCATCGGTTACCAATAGGCAAAACTGCTGAAAAAAAGCATTGGCATCTCGCAAGATCTCCTGTTCAACAAACTGAAAGTCGATAAAGGCCACCTGTTTCCCGGCCTTTTGGGCTGCATCGGTAACTCGGCTCAGTAGGGAGCTTTTTCCCATCTGGCGAGCACCCTTAATGGTGATAGTGATGCCGGGTTGTTGAATTGCATCTAAGGCTCTGGCATCTTCGGGGCGTTCGATGTAGAACTTTGAGTCTACCCGCATGGTGCCCTGGGTAGGGGGCTCTAGGGGCACCGGGAGGGTAGCCCATCGCTTGGGGGGTGGAGCCGATGGAGTGGGGATAGCCCAGCCATCCTGGGCCAACGTTTCGGTAAAGCGCTGCTCCGCTTCCTGGGGGGCAATGGGAAGATCTTGACCGGCGATCGCCGAAATCAGCTCTTGGCTTAACCGGGGTGTATCGGCAGGGCTGCTCCAAATCGCCCAGTTCAGCGGGTTCAGGTATTCGCTAAGGGGATAGCTAAAGGGCGCTTCGTAGGCCAGCCGCACCGGCAAAATCATCGGCAACCCCTGACGCTTCGCCTGGGACTGGCGGGCCAGTTCAATCTCCCGCTGCACCATTTCGCTACAGGTGGCTGCCTCCGACAGCAGCACAATCAGCACATCCGCCTGAAAAATCTCTTGTTCGATGCGCTCCACCCAGCGGGTGCCCACCGTCATCTTAAGGTCCATAAACACCCGGTGCTGCTGGGCTTCCAGCGCTTGGCAAAGCTCTAGGGCCACCGGCTCGTCGGGGGCCACGTTGCGCTTGTAGCTGAGAAAAATCC
>RECH01000271.1 GCA_007694125.1 Leptolyngbya sp. DLM2.Bin15 | reverse complement strand
CAAGACAGGTGTCAACGCGGGAGCGCTGGCACCATGCAAAACTTCACCCCTCAGCCCTAGTCTCGTCAGCCCTACAATTCCGCCTCGCCTCCCACGACGACATCCCGAATCCGTAAACTTGGGCCACCGCAGCCGACGGCTAAACCGCTCTGACCACCCTTGCCGCAGCCCCCCGATTCATCCCAGAAAAAGTCATCCCCGATCGCGTCAATATCTGCCAGGGTAGTAAACACATTGCCCGACAGGGTGACATCTCGCACCGGCTCAGCCACCTTGCCATTGCGGATCATCCAGGCTTCCCCCGCCGTGAAGGTAAACATTTCCCCGTTGGTCATGCCGCCGAGCCAGTTGCGGGCATAGACCCCTTCCTGGATACCGTCAAACAGTTGATCAACCGGCGTATTGCCGCGCTCAATCCAGGTGTTAGTCATGCGCACAATCGGTGGATAGTGATAGCTGAGGCAGCGGGCATTTCCCGTAGGTGCTTCGCCCAGCTTGCCCGCCGTTTCCCGCGAGTGCAGCCGTCCCACCAGCACGCCATCTTCAATGAGTTGAGTGGTGGTGGCAGGCACCCCCTCATCATCGTAGTAGTAGCTGCCGCGATGCCCCTCGGGAGCCGCACCGTCAAAAATCTGCAGCTCTTTGGGGCCAAACCGCCGTCCTAGGGTCATCACTTCCAAAATATCGGGATTTTCGTAGGCCATATCAGCTTCCGAAAGATGACCAAAGGCTTCATGGACAAACAATCCACTCAAAATTGGGTCAATTACCACGGTGTAGGTATTGCCGCGCACGGGAGGCAGCGCCAAGGCATCCACGGCCCGCTGGGCCGCACTGCGCACCTGATGATCCAACCCGGCTAAATCTTCATAGGCCCGCCGAGAGCCGGTGGTTTCCCGTCCCGTTTGCACCGTTTCGCCACTGCGGGCGGTGGCCGCAAAGCGCATTTCCATATCCACCCAGGATTGCTCCAACAGCGTACCGTCGGAGGTCATCAAAATAATCCGCTGGGCATTATCGCCGTAGCGGACGGAGGTGGTGGCAATGCGATCGTCCACACTGCGCAAAATGTCGGCATAGCGATCGCACAATGCTTTTTTGTCAGCCAAGGCAATGCGTCGCGGATCTGTGCCACTCAAGGGCAGCGATCGCACCGCTTGCACTGGATCAACCTCGGCTAAGAGCGTTTCTTCATCGCCCACCATCCGAGCAGCAGCGATCGCCCGTTCCAGATGGGCACGAATATCATCGATGCGGTTAAAGCTGGCAAATCCCCAGCCGCCCTTATGGCAGGCGCGAATTTGTCCCCCGAGGGCGATGCCCTCGCTGAGGGCCTCAATCTTGCCACCCCGCAGGAGGATATCTGTCCCTTCCGATTCTTCTAGGCGAATGGCGAGATAGTCCACTTGGGCGCGATAGCGGGTGAGCAGCTCATCCAGCAGTGTTTTGGCGTCATCCAGGGTCATCGGCATGGTGGCATCCAGGGTTAGAGAGATCGTCAGTAGCAGGCAGATCGGGCCATCGTGATGGCGTCATGTCACCTTGATCGAGGCGAACTTCGGGGAATCGGCAGGGTATTGCGGCAGCATACCCATGATATCGATCCGCTACTGCCTCTATTGTGCCTGAGGGCGGGGCCTTCGGGCCAGGCTACTTCTGCCGCTGAGAGACGATTTGATAGGCCACAAAGGCGATGGTGATCACCAAAAAGGAAAAGACGGTGGTCACGGTGCCTAGGGCGTAGAGGGCTGGGGTGGTGACGTTGGTGGTCATGCCGAAGATTTCTAACGGCAGGGTATTACGACCGCCGGACACCAAAGAGGTGCGGATGAATTCATCGTAGGACAGGGTGAAGCCAAACAGCGCCACGCCGATCAGGCTGGGGCCAATTAAGGGCAGGACAATTTCCCCGAAGGTGCTGATTTCACTGGCTCCTAGGTCGCGGGCCGCTTCTTCATAGGAGCGATCAAAACGATTGAACACCCCCACCATAATCAAGAAGGCGAAGGGTAAAGTCCAGGTCAAATGGGCGGCAAGACCAGAGGTATACCAGTTGGTAGACCAGCCCAGCAGGCTGAAGGCAATGCCGATGCCGAGGGAGACGAGAATGCTCGGCACAATCAGGCTAGAAATGGTGAGGTAGAAAATCACCCGCGATCCCACAAATCGCTGCCGGAAGGCCATGCCCGCCATCAAACCCACCACCACCGAAACCAGCATCACCACCACGCCCAGCAGGAACGATCGCTGGAAGGATCCCACAAAATCGCCCACCCGCTGCTGCCCAAAGAGGGCAATGATCCAGTGAAAGCCAAAGCTGCGCACGGGAAAGGTGAGGGCACCATCGGGGCCCTGCAGCGACAGGATGAAAATCACCAGCATCGGCCCATAGAGAAACAGGACGAAGAGGCCAAAAAAGGCAGCTAGGAGATAAAAGGAGAGCGATCGCCGTTGGGAAAGCATAGCGAGTCCTACAGTTCTTTACGGATATCGACAAGGCGCATAATGGCGAAGATCAGCACGAGGGTCACCATCAGCAAAATCACCGCATTGGCGGCGGCTAGGGGATATTGCAAACTGCCAATTTGGTTACGAATTAGGTAGCCGATGGAAGCAGACTGACCGCCACTCATCAGTCGAATGGTGACAAATTCCCCCATGGTCAGAGTCACCACAAAAATAGAGCCGATGGCAATACCGGGAAAAGCCAGGGGAACAATCACCTCTTTGAGCACCTGCAAACCAGAAGCGCCGGCATCCTCAGCGGCGGCAATCAGCGATCGCTCGATGCGCATCAGGCTATTGAAAATCGGCACGATCATAAACAGGGTGTAGAGATGCACCATGGCCAGCACCACGGCAAAGTCAGAAAAGAGAAAAATATCAATGGGTGTATCGGTCACCCCGATGTTGATCAGGAGATTATTCAGAATGCCCTCTCGCCCTAGGAAAGGAATCCAGGAAATCATGCGAATAATATTGGACGTCCAGAAAGGCACGGTGCAGACCAAAAACAGAATGATCTGTAGGCGCACATCCTCGATGCAAAAGGCCAGGAAGTAGGACACCGGAAAGCCAATCAGCAGGGTGAACAGCCACACCAGTCCCACAAAGCGAAAGGTACTGAGGTAGGTGCCCAGGGTAACTTGGGAGGTAAAGATACCTATGTAGTTATCGAAGGTAAAGGCCGGCGTCATGGAATAGCCGGTGAATTCCCAGAAGCTAACCACGACAATGGTGGCGATGGGGAAGATTAAAAATAAAAGGAAAATCAGCGTCTGGGGCGCAATTAATACATAGGGGGCGATCGCTTTCCAGCTCTTAATCATGTCCTTAGTTGCGGCATCTTGCCATGAAAGGATATCTGGTACGTGGGAGAAGGTAACGATTGGCAAGCATTTCAACGTCGCTGCTTCAATTTTTCTAAGAAGAGGGTTGAGCGGAGTCGAAACCCGGCACAAGCCTCCAATTCTTCTAAGAAAAGGGTTGAGCGGAGTCGAAACCCGGTAGCTTTCCTTGAATAGAGCCCACCTACTGAGCAGGGGGCATGGCAGGGCCATACCCCGGTCTGCATCAGCCCTAAACTGACCTAGGTCATGAATTAGGCAGCGATAAACTCATTCCACTTCTGCACCAAGTAGACCTGCTCCTCCATCACCGAATTCCAGACCACAACCTTGCCCATGCGTTCCTCAAAGGAACCACCATCGCGCACAGCTCCAGCTTTTTCTAAGGTCTTGCCGAAAGGATCGACCATATCTTCGCTGGCGGCTTTGCCTTCATACCAGAAAGCCCACTCCGCCTCAGACATGAATTTCCGAGCATTTTCAGGGGCAGCGCTGTAATAGCCTTGACGGCCGAGGAAGGCTCCCACCCAACCGTCTAACATCCAGTTGATGTATTCGTAGGCAGCATCACGCTGAATGCCCGACAGGTTGCGGGATAGGCCAATGCCGCCGCCCCAGCCGCGATAGCCTTCTTTCAGCGGCGCATAGACACATTCGATGCCTTGGGATTTCACCGCCGTCACCGCAGGCGACCACATGGACTGCAGCACCACTTCACCGGAGGACATAAAGTTCACTGATTCATCGAAGGTCTTCCAGAAAGCACGGAACTGACCGGCCCGCTTCCGTTCAATCAAAATACTGGTAATTTGATCCAGCTCTTCCCGGGTCATGTTGCCTTTGTCGGCAAACTCCATCAGCCCCATGGCTTCAGCCACCATGGCAGCGTCAATGATGCCGATGGAGGGAATATCAAGAATGGAGGTCTTACCTCGGAATTCGTCGTTAAAGAGTTCTGCCCAGCTCTCGATGGTGCGACCGACCAAGTCAGGACGGTAGCCAAGGGTATCAGCGTTGTATTGGAAGGGAATCAGCGTTGCCCAGCCGGTGGCTTCGGTGGCAAATTCGCTGGAGTCTTCACCTTGCACATACATAACCCGGATGGGTGAGGTGCCCTGGGAGGTGTTCACCGGCGCGCCATCATAGAGCGACCCGGTGGTGAAGATCGGCACAATTTTGTCGAAGTCGGTAATCCGGCTGATGTCTACGGGCTGTAGGTTCCCCGACGGTACCACCAAGGGCAGGCTGAAATATTCCCCGTCAAAAATATCGTACTGATCGGGCTGGGTGATGGCAATCTGGTTATTTTCTTCGGTACTCAGGGCGCGTAGTTCTAGCTTAAACCCTAGGTCTTCCTCGGCTTTTTGCTTAATTTCATTAATCTGCGATACCCCAGTGCCAATCATCCGCAGGGTGACATCGGCAATTTGGTTGGTGTTGACCTCTGGCCCCTGGGCCGGATTATTGGGCGTGCCCAGGGGAGCCGGATTCTGGGCACAGCGGGTGGTGGCCACAAAGGCACCGGCAGCTAGACCAGTTTGAATGAGTTTACGACGGGTAATTTTAGTCATCTTAGGTCTTCTCGTAGGTAAGTTGGGCTATGAGGCGATATTCTGCATAAGGAAGCGATCGCTTGAGACGTATCGATTCTGGTAAGGAGAGCGATCGCAGGTTGACAGCCTGCAAGGTTAACTCAGCAGAATACTACAGTGCTCCGGCATCCAGGAAAGCCTGACCTGCTCTCCCTCATCTAGGGCGAGGGTCTGCCAATCGGTCGTTCGAGCTTTATAAAGAATTTCGGTTTCCGTCTGTTCTACCATGAGAGACACCCGCGTAATGTAGCCCGTGAACTCAATGGAGATAATCCTCGCCATCACCTGGTTTAGGTAGTCGGCCGGTAGGGTGCCATTGACGGGGGTGAGCAGGAGGCGATCGCTTCGTACACAGCAGGTGGCCGCCACGCCGACGCTAGCGCTACTGCCCTTGCCCACGAATACACCCAGACCATCCACTTCGATTTGAGCCATCAGGTTTTGGTCGGCACCCTGCAAAACCCGGCCGTCAAACAGGTTATTGTCGCCGACAAACTGCGCTACAAACCGAGATGCTGGTTCTTCAAAGATGGCGCTGGGGGTGCCGATCTGGTCAATATGACCGTGATCCATGACCACAATCTGATCGGATAGTGAGAAAGCTTCATCCTGGGCATGGGTGACCTGGATAAAGGTCATGCCAAATTGCTTTTGCAGCTTGCGTAGTTCTCCCCGAGTTTTCACCCGCAGACTTTCATCCAGGGCACTCAGGGGTTCATCCAGGAGCAGAACTTGGGGACGAGTCACCAGCGCCCGGGCCAGGGCCACCCGCTGCTGTTGCCCACCGCTGAGCATATGGGGACGACGGTCAGCAAACTGCGCTAGGCCCACGATGTCCAGCATTTCATCCACCCGCTCTGTCCGTTCGTGGGCAGGAATCCCCCGCATTTTCAGGCCAAACTCCACGTTTTTCCACACCGTTTTATGGGGGAACAACGCATAGTTTTGAAACACCATGGCGGTATTGCGCTGGGCGGCGGGCAAGCCATTCACCCGCTGATCGCCAATGAACACATCACCACTGCTGATCTCCTCGTGACCGGCGATCATCCGCAGCGTTGTCGTTTTGCCACAGCCGCTCGGCCCCAGCAGGCAACAGTAGGAACCCGCAGCGATCTCTAAGTTGATATTTTCAACAGCCGTGACGGCTCCATATTGCTTGGTCACCGATCGCAAGGTCACCCCCCTTGCAGCGGCAGCGATCGCAGCTTGGGCTGCCCGATGCTCGGCTTGAGCCTGTTCTGTTCCAACCATGGTGTCGGGATCGGTATGATAACGCTGATGAAGTACCCAAACTTTACGCAGGGCTGTACTTAGAAAACGTATTCATCATTACAAAGCGCTAGAGTCCCTTCTTCCCGCAGCGGTGATTAGAGATCTGGGTCAAGTTTCATGCCAAAGTGAAACGCGGTAATCGTCATCCCTCGCCCAAAGTAGAAGCGATGAGCCCCCGGCCGCTGCACGCCGCTGTCTAGATGGATGGATGCACAGTCTTTCGATCGCGCATAGTCTAGCAGCCAATCGATCAGCGCTTTGCCATAGCCGTTGCCCTGGGCAACGCCATCGGTGACCAGGTCATCAATATAAAGCACCTTGCCGTTGGCCAAGGTTTCCACAATGCGAAATCCGGCGATCGCCTGCACGGCTTCATCCACATCTAAATACACCAAGTGGTAGCCAACCTGCTGCTGGCGCTGCACTTGGCTGACAAATTCCGCTGGGTCTAGGTGCGGTCGCAACTGCACCATGATCGGGAAGCACTGGGCAATATCCAGGTCTGATCGAGCGAACTGAATCTCCATAAACCGCCATATTCAATGATGGGAGTATATCTCAGTTATTCCTACGATGCGGTTGGGTATAGCACATCCTCGACGTTGAATGCTCTAGGTATACCCATCCGATCCATAGCCCCCGATTCTTAAAATACTGCATTTTGCACCGCTGGCCGTCCTTGCAGGCGATCGCGTCCAGAGTCCCTGACTGGCTGACTCAACAGCCCAACGCCTGCTCCCACAGCAGCATAGGAGGGCTTGGACAGCACCGACAGCTTAGGCTCACCCCTTGAGCGACCCAGCAAGAATGCCTCGGACAAAATGACGCTGGAGGGCGAAAAAGACCCCCAACGGCACCACCATGGTAACAAATGCACCAGCGGTTAACAGGTGCCAGTCTTGCCCACGTGATCCGACTAGGCGACTGAGCTGCACGGTCACCGGCGCAACCTCATTGGCCGCCCCTAGATACACCAGCGCCACCAAAAAGTCATTCCACACCCAAAGGAACTGAAAGACAGCAAAAGAAGCGATCGCTGGCAGGGAAAGGGGGATCACCAGCTTGGTCAAGGTTTGCCAATGGCTAGCACCATCGATGGCGGCGGCGTCTAGCACCTCCCGGGGCAGACTGCCGATGTAATTGCGCAGTAGGTAAATGCCCAGGGGCAGGCCGTAGCCAGTATGGGCCAACCAGACGGCGGCAAACTGGCCCACAAGCCCCAGGTCTCGGTAGCCTCGCAGCACCGGAATCAGGGTCATCTGCAGCGGCACCACCAAAAGACCGACAATGGCGACCATGATCACCTGCCGTCCTGGAAAGCGCATCCAGGCTAGACCGTAGGCGGCCAGGGTGGCGATCGCGACGGGAATTAGAGTAGCGGGCAGGGTGATCATCAAACTATTGAGAAAAGCTCGCCCCATATGTTCCGCCGTCAGCACATCACGGTAGTTTTGCAGGGAATATTGGGTGAGCTCAAAGGGATGTTGGAACACCGTCCACCAGCCGCTCTGGGAGAGATCGGCCGCTGGCCGCAGGGAGCTAATCCAGAGTCCAGCCGTCGGCAACGTCCACAGGAGAGCGATCGCCACCAGCGTCAGGTGAACGGGAGCAGCACTCAGCCAGGTTTTAACCCGCGACCATTTACGGTAATGCTGATAGCGCGCCAGGGGTGGCTGGGAGCGCTTCCAGGGATTCCAGGAATTCAAAAACTTCATAGCCCGTCCTCCCCATCCCGAAAACGCCGCATCGTGCTCACCATCACCGGCACCACAGCCAAGAGCAACAGGACAGCGATCGCACTACCGCGCCCAAAGTCCCGAAAATTAAACATTTCCTTGATCATGCGACTGGCCAACACCTCGGTCTCTTGATGACCGCCCGTCATCACCCAAACGATATCAAACACCTTCAGCACCACAATCACCACCGTAGTTGCCACCACAGCGATCGTCGGACGAATCAAGGGCAGGGTAATCCGCCAAAAAATTTGCGGCTCCGTAGCGCCATCCACACGGGCCGCATCCACCAAGTCTGACGGAATCCCCTTCACCGCCGCCGAGAGCAACACCATACAAAAGCCCGTTTGCAGCCAGATCATGATGGTCATTAAAGCCAGGGTATTGAGAAAAGGAATGCCCCAGCATGACCACACCCATCCCACACCCGGCAGCGTGATCGGTTCCCAATCTGCTAACGGCCAGCATGTTTCCACTGTCCAACCGATGGGCTGGCCCCCCAGAGCCGTGACGATCGCATTCAAGATGCCCAGTTGCTCACGACCGGCTGGACGATAGGCATAGACAAATCGCCAGATGACACTCGCGCCCACAAAGGAAATTGCCATGGGCATAAAAATCAGCCCCTTGATGATCGGTTCATAGCGCACCCGATCCAGCAAGACCGCCAGCACCAGCCCCAGTCCGACGCTCACCCCCGTCACCCCCACCAGCCACAGCAGATTATTACGCAGAGCTATCCCCGCTGCGGCATGGGTGACAAAAAAGCGGTAGTTGTCCCAGCCGACAAACTGCTGCGATCGCCCATCTAAGAAACTCAGGTAGATCGTTTGCACAACGGGCAACACCAAATAGAGCAGCAGAAACACAAGCGCTGGCCCCACATAGAACCAAGGGAGGAGCCCCCTCAGCCCTCGACGATATACATTGGATAGGATGATTCCAAGGGCGATCGCACCTCTACCTATAGCCACAGCCACCGCGCCCCATCTCGCATACCCTGCATGTTCATAGAGTGATCCGATGACGTAAACCCTATACCTTGAGCGAACCTTGACCCATACCCTTGCATGATGACGGCATTCCTGGTTGCATAGGACTGAAGGCTAGGTGAGTTTAGTCCTTCAAACTATTTCGGTTTTCCCGTCGTGTTACCCCGATGTATCCAAAACCCTCCTGTATATTTACATAGGACTCATGCTCACAGGTCTCCTCCATGGTTGGGATCCCCCAGGAGACAACCTCCTGCCAAAGACCCATGACCCACAAGAGAGGGAACCGTTGAGAACCTTCATCCCGTTGGTTGTCATCAAAGTCTAGGTTCATCGCATAGCTCCAGATTCATGCCCAAGACCAACGTTTTGAGGGATGATGGAGAAACAACTGGAGTCTATACCTGCCGTTTGATGTGGGGCTACGTAAAACGATGGATGTTGAGGGTTGATCGTTAACCTCTGTACCATACGAACTCTACAGATTTTGATCCAACCGTCCCGCGGGTGACCATTATTTCTGTGCGATCGCTCCCCTAACTATCAACTAGGAATCTAAGCGCAGACCGTCTTGTTCCGTTGTCCCGCTGCGGCGGGCCAGCCCAGCCAGCGGTACCATCGACTTTATCCTCCACGGCTCCCATGGCTCAGAACTCTTTTTCCAGTGAATGGCTCAAAACACTGTCCGACCCCTATGCCGTCTTAGGACTGTCTGTATCGGCTGATGACCGCCGGGTGCTAAAACGGTATCGCATGGTAGCCAAACAGCTCCATCCCGATGTCTATCACGTCACGGAAGACACCACCAAGAATTTAGCAGGGCAAATCTTAGCTCGGCTGGTGAACCCTGCCTATCAAAAGCTGAAGCAAGACAGCGGGCGAGCCGAAGTGATGGCCACTCTACGCTTTCGGGTGCGTCGGGCTGCCAAAGATGCCCCGATCGCCCCCCAGGGGCCCTTAGCCAAACGGCTGCTCACCGTGCCGTCCCATTCCCTAGAAACCTTTTATGAAGAAGCGATCGCCTCGCTGATTGACCATCAATACCAGGCGCTCGATCAGTTTGAAGCCACCACATTGCAACTAGGCGAGCTCAATTTGGTGTACCTGCAACTGAAAATGGGCGAGCCGCTCCTACGGGAAAAGCGCAGCGGCATTGTGCCGAAAAAAGAAGCACAGCCTATTCAATTCACCAGCATTCCCACCGAAGAGCGCCAGCCAGAACTGAGCTATGCCCAGCGGCACTATCATCGAGCCCAGGAGTACATTAAGAAGAAAAACTGGTCCATGGCTGTGCAGGAACTACGGGATGCCATTCGCCTAGAACCCGAGCATAGTCAGTATCATGCCGTCTTGGCGCGGGTGTACTTGGTGCAAAATCTTCAGGGTATGGCCAAGGTACATTTTCGCCAGGCCCTAAAGTTAGATCCAGACAATCCCCTAGCGCTGAAATACGCGGAGCAAGTCAATCTGCCGGTCAAAGGTGCCCAGCCTGCACCCAAGCCAACAGAACCCCAGCAGAAGAAGAGTGGTCTTCTGGGTATTTTCTCCCGCAAGCGTTAAACCATTCTTGTTGACGGCCAAGCGTCGCGGGTTTGACGATAGTCTCAAGGGCGATCGCCGTCTTGGTGCGCCCCTTATTGTGTATGGAGAGTATGATGGCTGAGGCAATGAATGTGTTGGGTGAACCCCTAGCGTCCTGCTGCACCGATCCGGTCACGGGGTTTTATCGAGATGGCTACTGCAATACCGGTGGGGGAGATTTTGGGGCCCATGTGGTCTGTGCTCAGATGACGACGGAGTTTTTGACCTATACCCAAGCCCAAGGCAACGACCTGAGTACACCCCGCCCGATGTTTAACTTTCCGGGTCTAAAACCAGGCGATCGCTGGTGTTTATGTGCCTCTCGCTGGAAGGAGGCCCTAGATGATGGGGTGGCTCCTCCGGTGGTCTTAGCCTCGACCCATGCCTCTGCCCTAGAGCATGTATCGTTGGATGAACTGAAACGCTGTGCGGTGGATTAGGAAAGCCTGACCTGAGCTACATTCCCAGCGATCGGGTTGGTTTGCCGTGAGTTGGATCACGAGATCGAACCCACTCCGGCTCCCCCATAGCCCTTGGTTGGAGAAAGGGTTCAGGGATCAGGGCCAACGTGCAACGCTGGGATGCCCCCGTTTCTGTAATGGGTCTGCTCGTCGTTGGATCAATATCTAGAGCTAGCCCTACAGCCCCATCTCCCGATCGACAAACTATACCCATGCATAGTTGTCAACAAAATATCTCGAATAGCCGGATATTCCCATCGGGATGGGTAAAATGGAAGCATAAGCAGTAGTTATTGATACAAAAATCATGTTTTCTTTTGCCGCTGACCTCACCCAAACCGCCGACCTAGCTGCCGGATTGTGGATCGTGCTGATTGTATCGATCTCCGCAGTTGTGTTGTGTCCCTTACTGTGCTGGACATTGCCCAATCGCACTCGGCACGTATAGTCTGCCCCATCGATCCAAGAGCCCCATGGTTCCTTGGAGTTCGCTAGATTAGAGATGACGGCTCCCCGTCACCCCAATCGCCATGAGTTTTCACTCATCACATTCCAGGCATGGTACTTCAGAACATCCGATCTCAGATGATGGCCCGGCGACACGATCGCCCGTCTCGCTTCCTGCTCATTATTGGCTCTGTCGATGCGGTGCTAGGCAGCGTCACACTACACCTACCCCTGCTGATCCTAGGGGTGGCGCTGATGGGAACGGGTGTGGCCCTGAGGCTACGGCGTCCAAAACCAGCGATCGCTTCCCCAGCCATCCCGCTGCGTCTTCCGGCCGCACCGCCGTCTTGACTTGCCCTACCGCACTTCGGCATAGAGCTTAGCGATCGGTAAACAGAGAAGTTTCCGCAGGCGCGGCACGTAGGCACGCTGCCGGAAAACGTCGTAGTTATTTTTCTCGATCACATCTAGGATTTGACGATAGAGGATCAGCGCCGACCACACGGGCCATCGAGCATCGGGGCTGAGTCGGCTAATCCCGCGTTCAGCCTGGGTGTAATAGTTGCGGGCCCGCTGAATCTGATAGTGCATCAGAGCCCGCCAGCGGTCGTCCACCACCCCATTCAGCAAGTCGCGCTCCGTGTAGCCAAACCGTGCCAGATCTTCGAGGGGTAGGTAAATACGTCCACGGCGCGCATCTTCTCCCACATCTCGCAAAATGTTGGTGAGCTGGTTGGCAATGCCGAGGGCGATCGCTTCCTGTTGGGGAGAGTAGTCGGTCTCTTGGTGCCAAGGCGCAACCGCTTGGGCTGCATCCAACCCCATAACCGATGAGGACATCAGCCCCACGGTACCCGCAACCCGGTAACAGTAGAGGTACAGGTCATTAAAGGTTTCGTAGCGGTTGCGGTATAAGTCCATTCGCTGTCCCGCGATCATATCGCGGAAGGGTTGAATGTCCATCGGGAAGCGTTCTAGGGTATCCACCATTGCCACATCCGAAGGGTGTACCGGATGTCCTGCAAAGATAGATTCCAATTCCTCCTCCCAGCGGTCAAGGGTGGCATCGGTGGTAGCGGCGGCCTGGGGGCCATCCACTAGCTCATCCGTCCGCCGACACCACACATACACCGCCCAAATCGCCCGCCGTTTTTCTTCCGCCATGAGCAATGTGCCCATATAGAAGGTCTTGGAATACTCAGCGGTAATTTGACGACAGTATTCGTAGGACTCGGCAAGGGAAGTCGTTGTGATGCGCGGGGATTCAGGCAGTTGCAGCATTACATTGCAGGCTGGGGGGTTCACTTTCAGACTATCAGCCATTCGTTTGGAGTCTTATAAGGGCCAGAACAGTCATGGATATTGCACCAAACACTAGGAAACTGGAGCACTTCCAGTTACGGGCATAGGTGTGGGCAACGGCTCGGATTGGGTTCGATGATCAATGGTCTGCGCCGTAAGCTTACCAGAAAGTACGGCCCCTTCCATACTGGCCAAATAGCGCTGCATCGTGAAGTCGCCGGTCAGATAGAAGTTAGAAATGGGGGTTGCTTGACTTGGGCGGAACGGCTGACGGCCAGGAGTGGCTTTGTAGACTGAACGGGGAGTCTTGACCACTTTAGATTTCAAGAGCTTAGCTGCGTTGTCTCCGGTTAGATGTCCAGGAAACAGCTTTTGCAATTCTTGCAGAGTGGCCGCCACAATCTCTTCATCGGGTCGAGTAATCCAATCCTTGGCTGGGGCTAACACTAACTCCAGCATAGAGCGATCGGGGTTAGCATACTCACGACAGGTGTTGCTCATGTCAGCATACACACTGAGCAGGGGCGATCGCGAGAAGAGCAGATGATCAATATCCGTGAGCTTGCGATCAAACCAAAGGTGGATGTTGATGACAGGCACGCCTTCTAGACCGTCCAAGCGCTTGAAGAAATCCAGTTGCCGCCAGGGTTCGGGCAGCATCACCTTGAGGGGATCGACGGGCATAGCAGAAACGTAGGCATCAGCGGTTACAGTGCGATCGCTCTCTCCGTCTTGGCCACGCAACAAAAAGCCGCGTACGCTGCCGTCATCATTCAGCAAAATTTCTTTTAGGGGTGCGTTCAGGTGCACTTCTCCGCCGCGCTCGGTGACATAGTCTACCACGGGTTGGCAAAGCCGTTCTGGTGGCGCACCGTCGAGGAAGGCCATTTTAGACCCGTACCGCTCCTGCAGAAACCGGTTCATGGCCGTCAAGATGATGGTGGAGGAAATTTCGTCGGGGCCAATAAAGTTCAGAGACTTGGCCATGGCGATGAAAATTTCATCATTCACCCGTTCCGGAATGCCGTGCTTTTGCAGCCACTGCGTCCAAGAATACTCGTCCATTTCCTCAACGTAGGCTTGCCCACGCAGCATGACCGGGATCAGCCCTAGGCCAAACTTAATTTTTTCCTCCCAGGTGAGCATGTTGTTGTTTCTGAGGATTGCAACAATGCCATTCCAGGGGGCAGGGATATCAGGAAAGTCAAATCGTGAATACACACCGGGATTCTCCGGCTGGTTCATGATCATGCTGTGTTCTTTCCACTGCAGCCGGTCTTCAATGCCCAGCTCGCCCATTAGTTGCAGCATATTGGGATATGCGCCGAAGAAAATATGCAAACCGGTTTCATACCAGTCGCCATCTTCATCTTTCCAAGCCGCAACTTTGCCGCCTAGAACATCTCGACGCTCGTACACAATGGGGGTGTGCCCAGCATCGACGAGATACTTGGCACAAGAAAGCCCCGCTAACCCAGCTCCGGCGATCGCAACTCGCATTTAACCTGTTACCTTTCGAAATGCTTGCGTATAGTTCTTTTCATTATACGCCCTAAGGTTAATGCTTCTTAATAAAGAGGGGCAAAGGCTTAATAATTTATGAATTTTGGTACAAGGGCTCCGGATGGTTTGCCGCTGGTTTGAGGAGAGTCTGCTGCTGAGAAAGATAATGGGGGTGAAGGCGAAAAGATGATAGCCGCTTCAAATCTGAGCCAGAGCAAGGCTGGCCCAGATTTGAATCATGAAGCGATCGCTCCTAGGGGAGCACGTGGCACTGGCCGGATTGGCGCAGGAGATGGTCACAGAGCACCAGAGCGACCATAGATTCCACCATGGGCACAGCACGGGGCAATACGCAGGGATCATGGCGTCCTTTGGCCGCTAGCAGCGTCTCTTCACCGTCTTTGGTGACCGTACGCTGCTCCTTGCGGATTGTAGCCGTGGGCTTGAATGCTACCCGGAGGATAATGTTTTCGCCGTTGCTGATGCCGCCCTGGATGCCGCCAGAGCGATTGGTCACCGTGCGCAGCCTGCCCTGATCATCGGTATAAAATTCATCGTTATGTTCGATACCGGTGAGCAGGGTGCCAGCAAATCCTGAACCAATTTCAAAGCCCTTGCTGGCAGGCAGAGACATCACGCCCTTAGCCAAGTCAGCTTCCAGCTTGTCGAAGACCGGAGAACCCAATCCCATAGGCACCTGCCGAGCTACGCATTCCACCACGCCGCCAATGGAATCGCCTGCCCGACCCGTTTGCTCGATCAGGTCGATCATCCGCTCTGCACAGTCCATATCTGGACAACGAACGATATTGCTCTCCACCTGCTCTAGGGTGACGGTGTTGGGATCAATCTGGCCTTCCAAATTCTGGATGCGCTTGACGTAGCCAATGATTTCAACATTAGCGACCTGCTGCAGAATCTTCTTGGCGATCGCCCCAGCCGCCACCCGGCCAATGGTTTCCCGAGCCGACGAGCGCCCACCGCCCTGCCAGTTGCGGATGCCATACTTGGCGTCATAGGTTGCATCGGCATGGGAAGGACGATACTTCTGGGCCATCTCGTCATAATCCTGCGATCGCGCGTCTTTATTGCGCACCAGGATCATGATGGGGGTGCCTAGGGTCTTGCCTTCAAACACGCCGGAGAGAATTTCGCAGCGATCGGCCTCCTTGCGAGGCGTGGTGATTTTACTTTGCCCTGGACGGCGGCGATCGAGTTCAACTTGAATCTCCGCCTCAGAAATTTCAACCTGGGGTGGGCAGCCGTCAATCGTAACGCCAACTCCTCCACCGTGGGATTCGCCAAAGGTGGTAACTCGAAACAAATGACCAAACGTATTGCCCATACTCATTCTCCTGCGCTCTAGGGCATCTTATCTCACTTCAGCCTCTTCCACAGCTAGCCAGCGTCGTCAGTCCTCTCGCCCTAGAAGTTCCGGGAGTTTAGCCGTTGATGGCAAGGGTTTTGAAGGATTCGGCTCCGTGGTAGCAATATGACCGATATAGAATGCACCCGCCTCAATATCCAAAGAGTTGGCCGTCACATCGCCCTCTAGCCGAGCTGTGCTGCTGAGGGTAAGTCGCCCATCAGCCACAACGCGCGCCTTCACGACTCCATGGAGTGTAATGTTATGCGCCCGAAGTTCGGGCCCTTCAATCAATCCGGTTTGGGAAATTTCCACATCACCAATCACATCCACCTTGCCGTGAATGATGCCATCGACCCGTAGAGCCCCTTCCACGTGAATATCACCTTGGAATTCACTGGTGGCGCTCAGATAGGTTAGTGACCCGACTGGCTTTTTGCGTCCGAACATCGATGTGTCTCCCCATGAACTCAATCTTGAACTGCTCTACCCTGCCCCTGATTCAAGCCACCCATCGCCCTTACAACCGCCTGAAACAGACCGTTGCTTGGTTAACGTGGTTGATGTCCGTGGTTGTCCTCAATCATAACGTGTTGATTACGATGCTTAGATTGCCCCGAGCTTCCATTCAAGCTAACCCATCCATGCAAAAAGCGCCCCCGA
>RECH01000270.1 GCA_007694125.1 Leptolyngbya sp. DLM2.Bin15 | reverse complement strand
CTTTTAACAGTCTGCCATAGGGCTTATCTTCTAATAGAGACAGGATGGAAGCTAAGGGGCTAGTAAATTCGTTCATGTACGTCCTCGCTTTTTCGTTGAATCGTTCTATTTCGCAGTCTTCTTTGCTGTATTCACCCTGCTTTCATGCAATTGGTTTCTCTTCAGAAAGAAACCAGATCCCCGACTTTGCACTTGGTTCCTCAGGAAGAGGCCAGATCCCCGACGTTTTGAAAACGTCGGGGATCTATCGCTCCAGTTTCTATTCAACTGATTTCTCTTCCGTGAAAAGGACTGAAACTGTTTGAGGTAAGTCAATATCTAAGCCATCTTAAATCAACGGAATTTAGGGAATTTCAAACTCTAGTGTTAACTCTTCGCCAACTGACATGAATTGAGCATTGCTGGGTGCGCTCACGACATACTTGATGGCTGCAACATCTTCGGGTGAAGTATCAATCACAAATGCCACGGCTCCCTCTTTAATGACCTCGCCTATAAAACTACCACCAACTTGCGCAGAAAATAGAAGGTTCGCCTGCTGCTGCTCCTGCCCAACGACAATAGTACCCTGGTCAGGATAGATAGAAAGCGTATCTGGGGAGGTGTTTTCTACTTTCATACCAATTGAGACAAGCGTAACCTCATCCCGTCCATTAACTGCGGGTTTAGCAACGTCACTGGGTTGAAACTGCGTGACTCCAATTTTTGTGATCGTGATTGTAAATGGCCCAGTTGTGAATGTCTCGTTAACGTCGAGAATTTTAATGAGTTCAAGACGACCCATTTCTGGAGTTTCAATGACATCGCCGACTATATCTAATTTCTCAGGGTCATTTTCTGGGGCAGTAGCCGCATCACTGTCCTGCTCATTTTGTTGCTCGGTTGTTTCAGGAATTTCTGCGGATGTCACGTCTTCTTGAGATTCTGAAGTTTCGGTTGTTGGAGTTTCAACGTCTGTGGGGGTGCCACAGCTTGCCAAACCGAGAACTAAGATGACGGCGAATACTTGTTTCATAGTTTTTACCCTAAAGCTTACGGGGTATCCTTAGTATGGCCTTAATCATCTTTTTAATAACACTCTGCTCAGAGAAAAATCACCTTTAGGAATAGGAAGCTCAGTTAGCTATCTAGAGCGAAGGTAACCCAAAAGACCAGATCCCCGACTTTTTGAAAAAGTCGGGGATCTATCGCTCCAGTTTACATGCAATTGCTTGCTCTTCAGTGAAGAAACTCGGGAACATCGTGGATGTGAGCTTTGAGAGCCATCGGGGGTGCGAGGTCACGGGCGTTGCTGTGGTATCACCGGGTGGGACGGTGGGGAGCGGAGGGTGAGGACAGTTGGGTTTGCAATGCTCTCTACCCCTACCCGATTCTAGCGTCTCGTCGTCGAAAAATTGTCGAACCAGCCGCGTTTCCAGAAGAAGTAGATTTGCAGGGCGGCAATCACCGACATCACTGCTAAACAGAGCACGTAGCCCCAGTACCACCCCAGTTCGGGCATGTTGAAGGGTGACTTCTCGGTATCAAAGTTCATGCCGTAGATTCCAGCGATAAAGGTCAGAGGGATGAAGATGGAGGAGATTACCGTCAACAGCTTCATCACTTCATTCATGCGGTTGTTGATCGATGACAGATACACATCCATTAGGCTGGAGGCAATTTCGCGGTAGCTTTCGATGATATCTACCACCTGCACAATATGATCGTAGACGTCTTGCAGGTAAACGCGCACCTCCTGGCTGATCAGCTCGTCACTGTCGCGGATCAGGCTGTTGATCACGCTACGCTGGGGCCAGATATAGCGACGCAGCTTCATCAGCCCCCGGCGCATGCGGTGGATTTTCTTGATGGTGGCATTGGTGGGGTTGGCAACCACTTCTTCTTCAAGTTCTTCGAGGGTTTCGCCAATCACCTCTAGCACCGGAAAAAAGCTGTCAACAATTGTGTCGAGCAGGGCATAGGCGAGGTAGTCGGCCTGCTGGCGGCGAATGGTGCCGGTACCCCGGCGAATGCGATCGCGCACCGGCTCAAATGAGTCCCATTCGGGTTCTTCCTGGAATGTGACGAGAAAGCCCTTACCTATGACAAAGCTTACCTGCTCACAGCCTACCCCAGAGCCGGTTTTTTTGGGCTGCACCATCTGCATGATGATCAAAATCTTGTCGTCATAAAAATCAATTTTGGGACGATGGGGCACATTGACAATGTCTTCGAGCATTAGGGGGTGAAGGCCAAAGGTCTGACGGATCTCTAGCAGAGTAGCTTCACTGCCCAGCCCTCGGGCATCAAGCCAGGTAACGCTTTCGGGTCTGCCTGAAGCCTCGCACTCGATTGGGTGATCGATGGTGGCCATATGCACGGCGTTTGGGCCGTAGTCTATCAAGTACAGTTCGGTGGGCAGGGCATCATCCGGAATGTTGAGCGCGCCGGGGAGCGTACCGGGGATCGAATAGTTAAAGTCAATCCGTTTCTTTCGACCCTCGTAGGGCGAGGCGTGGAGGGTGTTAGAAGCCGCTGCCCTCAACGCCTCTACATCAACTGGCTTAGTCCAGGACTGATCGGCTGGGTCTGGCGTTGAGGATGGGTTGGCCCCTGGGTTGGATGTGCGGCGCGACATTGTTCTAACTCCCAAAGGTTTCACTGCATATTTCACTATATACAGTCTAGGGGCACAACCATGACTGCGCCCCTAGGATCCCATTGATGGCGTTGCTGAATAGCAGTATGATTCCGCAAAATTTTGCAGGGCGTTGAAGGGCTCCTAGCTAGATGATTTGCCCTCATCCCCAACCCTTCTTCCTAGGGAGAAGGGAGTAGGAATTCATACTTGTATTCAGCAACGCCCTATTTTAAACCTATAACCACAGCATAATGAAGCTAGTTAGAACGAGTCTTGGGAAGATAATACTTCCAGTCTATCACTTGAGGAATCCTGATGATAAAGCTAGTGCCAACTCCAAGTTCACTCTGCACCTCAATGTCACCTTGATGGAGGGCTAAACATTTCCTCACAACAGCAAGTCCCAAACCGGTTCCGCGTATCTCACGAGTATTGCTGCCTCGATTAAAGGGCTCATACATCTTTTCTAGATCAGCAGGCGGGATACCAATGCCTTCGTCTCGAATTTGAAAGATGATGGCATCTTGCTCATCTATCAACGTGAAATAGATAGTGCTGTCGGCCGGTGAATATTTCACAGCATTTGATAAGATATTGCTTAAGATGGAATACATTAACTTTTCATCAAGATAGGCATGGGTGCGATCGCCCTTTTGCTGAAACGAGAGCGATCGCCTAGAATGACTAAAAATCTGAAAATCTTCGATTAAGTTCAGGCAAAATGTTTGAATCTCTAACCACTTTGGGTTGCAATCTAGCTTACCTGCATCTGCTCTGGCCAGCATTAGAATATCATTCAGCAGTTGGGTCATCGTCTTTGCTGATGTTTGGATGCGATATAGGTTCTTGAGCCGCACAGGTTCCACTGTGTCCTTTAAGCTCTCTTCTAGCAGTTGGGATGATCCTAGAATAAGACTCAGAGGTGTGCGAAACTCATGAGACACCATGGAGAACAGATGAAGCTTGAGTTCACTAAGCTCTTTCTCTTGCGCTAAAGATTGCTGAATAGCTTCTGCCTGTTGTCGCTTAGATAGTTGTCGATAGAGTAAAATGAATACCCCCACCACAATGCTAAAGGTTAGCAATGCTCCAATCGGCTCAATTAACATCCGAGTCTTAGAATTATTGCGAACTTCCTCAAGTTGAGCTGCAATAATTTGCTCTTCTTCTTGTTCTAAGTCAGAAATTAAGGATTGAATCTCATCGAGATTGCGCTGGCTTTGAATAATCAGCAAATCCGTAGCGACAATTTCATCTGGGCGTCCTCCATATTGAGCGATCGCTTTTTGAAAAAGACTTAATCGCTCATCAATTAAGTCTTCAAGAGACTGCAAGCGCTGAGCTTGAACCAATGTATTACTCACATGCACATCTAACTGGTGTAGAGTTGGCTCAAGACGCCGGATCACAGTATGGTACTGCTCAAGTTCCTGGATATCATCGAATATAACGTAGCGCCAATGCCTAAGCTCTGCGTCAGCCAGTAATGCAGAGACATCATTGAGAGCATCTAACATCTCATTCGTTTGACGAACTTGATTAGCACTGTTGACCAACTGCACTGAGTTTTGATAAGACGTAAAGCTCATAACTCCAGTTACAACAAGGGTTAAAATAAACCCACTTGTGATCCATGTACCTTCGCGTAGCCATTTCATAATCCCATTTTTGTTTCATCATGATTAACTTATGTATATCATATTTGGGTAGCTTGTATAGGAGAATAGTCTTAGAATAGCCATCTTAAAATGGTCATTCTAGAAAAGCCACCTAGGAACACCTTGATGGTTGATAGGCTGGCATAATCTTGACTGTGGTGAGCTAGATGGCGGGAAATACCATGATCTTGGTCAGGCAATCAGGGTTCTACTATCTTGTTCGTGTCAGAAATCCGCTATGCTGCTATAAGATTTAAAAAGATGGTGTTGGCAGGGTGTCTTCGCCAGCCGACTTAGATTCTCAATAGCCCAGGTATTGAAGCCCAGTCATTGATGCGGTCGTTCATGAGCTGGCTTGTGTAGGATATGCATCTTGACATTCATTCGATGGCAGACGACACCCCTCTGACTGTAGTGTGATTTAGAGTGAGCTGAACTACTTCCATGCGTATTTTAGTCGTCGAGGACGATGTGCAACTAGCCGATATGCTGACAGAGGCACTCACAAACCGTCAGTATACAGTAGACGTGGCTGATGATGGGGAGGTCGCCTGGGACTGGTGCGCAACCTTTAGCTACAACCTCATCTTGTTAGATATTACGTTGCCCAAGCTGGATGGCATTCGATTCTGCCAAAAATTGCGCGATCGCAATATGACGGTTCCCATCTTGATGTTGACCGCTCGCGATACAATTGGCGACAAAATCATTGGGCTGGATGCTGGAGCTGATGATTATATGGTCAAGCCCTTTGATCTGGATGAGTTGATGGCTAGAATTCGTGCCCTGCTCCGGCGAGGCAATGTGGCTCCCCATTCTAATATTGTCTGGGGGAAACTTTATCTCAATCCTAGCACCTATGACGTTTCCTATGCTCATGAACCCGTGGCTCTAACCCCTAAGGAGTATGCCCTTCTGGAGCTATTAGTGTCTAATGGACGCCGTGTTATGAGCCGTCCTGGCATTATTGAGCGCCTATGGAACTTGGACGAGTCTCCCACGGAAGAGGCTGTCAAGTTCCATATCAAAACACTGCGTCAAAAGCTACGGGCTGCTGGTGCTCCTGAAGATTTTATTGAAACCGTTCATGGTTTGGGTTATCGCCTCAAGCAACTCTAGCTAGAAGGCCTGATAGGGTGCATCTCTGTTGCGCAGATCTACCCCAAATCTCCCAAGACGGGAGAGAGACTTTGCATCTAGCTCGGCTGGGGGATGAGAGATAGACTTAAAACATGAGATGCGATCGCTTTGATAGAGAGCAGTCTCCAAGCAGATCATGACCCATAAATCTCCCGAAAATCTCCCAAATGCCTCCTTAATTCCTCCCACTTGGCAATTATCCTAGGTGGGGAAAAAGATTATCGATAGCCTGAGGTTTTTGCAATGCCTTAGGTTAGTGTCTAGACATGGGTTTCAATACTATGGTAGCTAAGCAGTCTCAACAACAGGTTGATCAAGATGTTGTCTCATCCCATCTTGATCCATCTAAGTCTTCTGTTGAACGAGTGATAGGGCGATCTCTTTCTAGGCAAGAGTTTTATCAGCGATACCGCAAACCGGGCAAACCTGTTGTGATCAGCGGATTATTAGATGATCAAGCTGACTGGGATCTAGACTACCTAACCCAGAAACTGGGCGATCAAGTTTTTCCCGTGCGTCACTATGGGCGATCGCGTTATCAGCAGGATAAACGTCAGTGGACAAGTACCGGTAGCGGTGTGAAGGCAGTCAGTCTTCCATTTTCAACCTATGCTGACTTACTCAGATCTGGTGAGGCTCTAGATCAGGATCTCTATTTAGCGCGGTGCACCTTGCGCAATACTCCCCTTGAACACGAGGACGGTCCTAAGCAAGTTGAACGGTACCTAGGTTTCGACAAGTTTCCAGCTACATATTTGAATGTGTGGGTGGGGCCGGGGGGACATACCTCCTGCCTCCACTACGACCCCATGGATGGACTGCTGATGCAAATGCATGGCGCAAAACGATTGATCCTATTTCCCCCATCTCAAACCTATAACCTTTATCCATTTCCACTGTATAAGCAACTGCTCCACGGCTTAACGCTTCGACCTGTCTATAGCCAAGTATATCCTGAGAATCCTGATTACCAAGCATTTCCCAAGTTTCGGCAAGCAAAGCAGTTTCAGCAAGAGGTCATTCTCAATCCTGGAGAGGTTTTATTTTTGCCGGCAGGTTGGTGGCATGAGGTATCCTCTCTAGGAGATGGGATGGTATGTTCTGTGAATCGTTTTTGGAATGTGCTCCCTCCCTCACGAGCTTTAACCTCTTGGAATAAGTGGCGAGCCCATCTTGGTAGTCTTTTTGCTTCTCCCCACATTGCTTGGAATTTGCTAACAGCGCTAGTCAAGAATGATTATGAGCAAGGTCTACGTAAGTTATTGCAACAACTGTAGAGACTAGAATAAAGCGATCGCTGACTGAGAGGCTTAATCATTATGGGTATTTTAAGCATCGGGGAGCCAGCACCTTGGTTCGTAGCGCCAACGTCTAGCAATCCCAAATATCATTTTGGGTCTGTGGCAGGGCGTTATGTGTTGCTTTCTTTCCTCAGATCTAGTCAAGACTCAGATAGCCAGATAGTTTTAGAGAGCATAGCTCAGCATCGTGAGGTGTTTGACGACCATAACTGTTGTTTTTTTGGTGTCAGTACAGATCTAGAGGATCAGCTTCAAGGTCGTCTCATCGAACAAATACCAGGTATCCGATTTTTCTGGGATGTGAATTGCTCTCTTAGTCAACAGTTTGGCGTTATAGACAAAACAGGTCACTATCATTCCTGTACCTATTTACTCGATGAACGGCTGCGGGTTCTGGCAGTTTTGCCTATCCAACCCCAGCCACACACCCATATCCCTCAACTACTTGATATCGTGGCTGATCTACCCGATCTTCCCCAAGGGTCGGCCGCTGTCCAAGCTCCAGTTTTGATCATACCTCGCATCTTTGAGCCAGAGCTCTGTCAGGCACTGATCGCCTACTACGATCAGCGGGGAGGTGAAGTATCTGGTTTTATGAGAGATGTGGGGGGTAAGACCGTACAAATTTTAGATTCAAGCTTCAAGCGTCGTCAAGATGAGGAAATTCTGGATCAGAATCTGCGCAATGCAGCTATGTTTCGTATTCACGATCGCCTAGTCCCTGAGATAGCCAAGGCTTTTCAATTTCAAGCTACTCGAATTGAGCGTCATATCATATCTTGCTACGATAGCGTCACAGGTGGTTTTTTCCGTCCCCATCGAGACAATACAACCAGAGGCACGGCCCACCGTCGGTTTGCCGTATCGCTCAATCTCAACACGGGAGCTTACGACGGCGGGCTATTACGTTTTCCAGAGTTTGGGCGTCAGACCTATAGCGCACCGGCAGGTGGAGCAGTTGTGTTTTCCTGTTCGTTGCTGCATGAGGCAACGCCTGTAACAGCCGGACGACGATATGCCTATCTACCTTTTCTGTATGATGATGCAGCGGCCCAAGTGCGAGAGCAAAACCAACACTTTTTAGACCATCCATCTAACGAGCGTTCCGTTTCTTCTGAACCCCAACCACAGAATAAGGGTAACCGTGGCTTTAAGCCGATCGTTCGTTCAAAACAGAAGCCGTAGGAAGAAGCTAGCTCTTGAGGATGTATGGTTCTTTTGTTCAACCGACCCTCATCAACCTGGAGATAAGCCCTATGGATGTGTAGGATGCCAGACGCTGCCCAGTAACGAGTCAAAGCTTTAGCTGCTTTATGAGACAGTGCATTACGGCTAGGCCTAACAGCATCCTACAACACGGTTGGTTGGTGTTTATCTAGCAGTCTACCAAGCAGGGGCCCTAACGTAGACAGCTATGGCTAGCTTAGACAGGGCGACGTCCTGTCAGCACGTTATAGATAACGCCGATTAATGCTAACACGAGCAGTAGGTGGATCAATCCCCCACCAATGTTGATCGCAAATCCTAGCAACCAAAGAATGACAAGAACAACAACTGCTGTCCAGATTAAGTTAATCATGATAGTTCTCTGTTTTAATAGATCTGTCCTGATGAAAAGAGTAACGTTTGAGCCCAGCTGAAAAGGAATGTTAAAGACAACTGGGCATGATGCCTAGGTATTCATGAATACTCTATACATCTTTAACGTTCCAAAACTATATGCACTGGCGTACTCAGACAATTAGTTGAACATGTCTTGAATTCTACCTTTCACGTCTTCCACAACGTTGCGGGCTTCCCCTTGGGATTGCTTAGCTTCGCCCATGAGTTGATCCTGGCGATCGCCCGTTACATTACCCCTTGCTTTCTGAGCTTTACCTTCGACAATATTGGAAGATGCTCTTGCGCGCTCAGATAGGCTTTCTAGTCCATCCTTGGCGTCTTCTACTACATTGCGAGCTTGGCTTTCAACCTGTTTTGCCTTACCCATAAGTTGATCTTGGCGATCGCCTGTCACATTACCAATCGCCTCTTGGGTTCTGCCTTCAGCACCCTTAGCCAACGCCTCAGCACGGCCGGCAGAGGCGAGATAGGTTGAGTTGGTAGATGACGTGGGCAGAATAGACGCCCAGCTACTTGCGGAACTAAGACCAAACGTCATCATCGTTGTTAAGACGACAGCAACAGTAGCTAAACAAAAGCGACGAATTTGTTGCATAAACATAGAGTGACCTCAAAAAATTGCTACAGTTTCACAACCCATGAACATGTCGTTACCTATCAACGTATCGATCAGTGATTGATTCAGTGATCGATTCAGTGACGCAACACCTGTTCAAGGTGTGACAGCATCAGCCCACAGCGGCTCTTTACCATCTCAAGACATCAGATGGCAGAAAAGTAACGATGTTAGGCTGATTGCCTCATATCCTCAGTGAGCGATGACCGAGAGCGATCGCCCTCGATCATCGCTAGAGGATTGATTAGTCAATCGCCTTTTTGACTTCGTCTTTCACATTTTCACCCGTATGGCGAACGCTTGCTTCAGCCTGCTTGGCTTTGCCTTCTAGCTGATCTTTTGGATCACCAGTGACGTTTCCCTTAGTCTCTTGAAGCTTACCTTCAACATTCTTAGCGGCTGCTTTAGCTTTATCTGTTAATCCCATGATTGTCTCCTAGACTAATTTTTTGAACTCAAGACCTGTTGAACTTTAGGTTTTAACAACATCGCCTACTAACTAGATTAGGGCGTCCATAACCGATGCTCAATCTACCTTAAGGATGAATTACCTAAATACGATATAAATCGTAACTTCTCAAGCTTTATTAGATATCATCTCTTCAGCAAGAGGCTTAAATCAGAGGACAGAATGATTGGCAAGATGCATTTCGACGTTGCTCAATGCTCAGATCCTTTAAGAAAAGGATTGAGCGTAGCCGAAACCCGACAACTTAGCTTCATTTCATTGAGTCCACCTACTTGTCTACCAACAGGAACTGACACAAGAAACTTATCACCATAGCTGTTCTTTTGAACTGCTAACGATGTGAACTATTTCCTTGCTGTAAACAGCTTAGGTTGTAGTGTCAATTTAGTTCATCTACCTTAGGTGTGAAATAAATAGTTTGATTGCTCCGTATTTCGGAGGAGAGACCAACAAAACATCAAGACGAGCGTATGTTGTCTAGCCCTGAGGATAGGACAATATAGCAGCCGTACCCCAGGGATCATAGATGGGCAATAGTGCTACTATTTTAGGGTAAACGCTTAGGCGTTAGTCCTTAAGCGTGTTTGTAAAGTATTAATACAAAGCGATCGCGTCTGTCCTAGCACTTAATCGACGTGCCTAGATGATCGACAGATCCAATGTTAACGTTATGCCCCCTATTATCCTGGCTATTGTAATTCTGGTTGTGGTTGTAGTCGTGCTTTCGCGCTCTCGACGCAGGAGGCTTGGACTACGATCGCCCCGTGCCTCATCCACGTCCCAGTCTCGATCGTTGCCACAAACGAAAAAACAACTCATACGTTTGAATGGCGGGAACCGAGACGTGGCGCTGAGGTTAGTGGAACAACTACGACGCCGCTATCCCGATCGCTCGGAGCAATGGTATTGGGAAAAAGCGATTTTCGATATTGAGCGCGATCGCCGAGTCTAGGGTAGCCGATTGGGAAGGTTCTTGAGGCTCGGGTGAGAGTAGCAAATATAAAAAGACCCTGAACACAGTGCGAGCTTTTCAGAGCGCATCGTCCTGGTCTAAGGCCGAGGTCATGGCGGGCGATCGCCAGTCTATTAGGACAGCCGCTATAGCTTTCGTCATGGTGCTATGGGCTACAGCTCAGCCCGACCGGTCGTCACCTCTAGAGCCGTCGCGTGATCAAACTCACGTTGTGCGCAATGTCCTAGGCAAGGCGTTGCTACCTCGGGGTATAAGCCTTTGACTAGAGGTTCTGAAATCTGGTATTGCTGAATCGATAGATGATTTGCCCTCATCCCCAACCCTTCTCCCCAGGGAGAAGGGAGCTAGAACTCCTGTCCCCTCTCCCTAGGGCTAGGGCTAGGGTGAGGGCGGATTGAGCAATTCATACTTGTATTCAGCAACGCCTGAAATCTCATGTAACGGGTTGCAGAATCATTCTGATCGTCAGCAACGCCTCCTAAGGCGAGTGACATGGCCATAACCTTGCTTCAAAGACTTGGTATGACGTATAGCAATCTCTAGATTCTAGGGAAACATAGATCATGGGCCATCCGTCGCTCACAAAGGTGCCTACAGATCCATGATCTATCGTCTCGCGACCGTGATTGGACGATCGTTTTGCTCCACTATTTTTTTCCTTCATCATTATGCCAACAACCTTGATCGTCACTAGAGCCGCAGATACCACCAGAGCTGGCTCCTTGCGTCACGCGATCGCCAACGCCAACGCCGGAGACACCATCCGGTTTTCCTCAAAACTCGCCAATCAAACCATCACCCTGCGCAATACCCTCACCATTGCCGCCGGTAAAAATATCACCATCGATGGCAGTAATGCCCGAGGATTGACGATTAGCGGTAACAACGCCAACCGCATCTTTTCGGTGCAATCCAACCACGTAACACCAACCCAGGTAACCTTTCAACGACTGAAGCTCACGAATGGTTTTACCCGCGATCGCGGTGGAGCCATTAGTACAGAACACCAAGCCTCCGTCGTTGTACGCAACGTATTGTTTAGCGGTAACAAGGCTCGGAAAGGCGGTGGCGCAATCTTCAGCGCCTATGAAGGCAACCTCACGGTCAACAACAGTACCTTTCGGGGCAACGTTGGCACTGCCGCCAATGATGAGCGTGGTGCTGGAGCGATCGCCTTCTGGGGCCCAAATCGATTCACGGTTCGCAATAGCAATTTCATCAATAACCGAGGCATCAACGGCGGTGCCATCAACAGCCTAAATGGCCAGCTCACGGTGGAAAACTCTCGCTTCATCGGCAACGACACCACCGCCGGCCGCTACGATACCGGCAACCCCAATCCATTCCTGCGCGGCTACGGCGGCGCAATCTACACTGATCGCGCCAGTGCGGCCAATAGCACCGGTGGCACCATTCGCCTAACTAGTAATGTATTTGAAAATAACAAAGGTCGCGGAGAAGGGGGAGCCGCCTATCTCTACAGCGGACAGAACGATCGCGTCATTGTCGAATCATCTGTCTTCAAAGATAACACAGTCCTAAACTTACCTCAAGGCGGTGCGGGCAACGGTGGCGCATTGGTGCATATCACCAACGGCCCAAATAAAGGTTTTACCCTACGCAACACCGCCTTCCTCAACAATACGGCCAGCAACCAAGGCGGCGGTGCATGGATCATGGATGCTCCCACCACCATCACGAATGTCACCTTCTCCCAGAATCGCACCCTAGGTAATGATTTTAGTAAAAATGGGGGAGCACTGCTATTGCGCAATGCCCCAACCACCATTGTGGGAAGTACCTTTACCCGTAATCGTGCGGGCTGGGTGGGGGGTGCTATCACCGGTGGCGATAATGCATCGATCAAAAACACCATTTTCCACTACAACACCGCTGATAATGGCCCCAATTCTTGGAATATCCAACAGCATAGCAGCAGTAATCTCCGCGATCGCGGCGGTAATTATCAATGGCCACCGGAGCAAAACAGCAGCGAGAACGTATCCAATCGCGTTAACTTAGTCGATCCAAGGCTAGGCAGACTTCAGCAAGATGCCAATGGCATTTATTACTACCCGCTGCTGCGCACAAGTCCAGCCATCGGCAGCGGTGCGGGCCCCACGGGTCGCAGTCTCGGCTTTGTGCAAGACAGTGAATCAGGGCAGGAGAGCGATCGCACCTCCCTACACAGCACAGCAGACCAGACCTTGGTTGGCACTAGCGGCAACGATCGCCTCGTAGGTGGGAAAGGTAATGATGTCCTCCGAGGGCGATCGGGCGATGACATCCTCATTGGCGGCCCTGGTGATGATCGCTTGGTCGGGGGTGATGGCAATGATCGCCTGATCGGCGGCCCCGGCCGCGATGTCATGACTGGCGGTTCAGGTCGCAATACCTTTATCTACCGATCACCTAGGGATAGGGGCGATCGCATCACCGACTTTGATGTCAACCAAGATGTCATGGATCTCTCGAAGCTGATGAGCGGTGACTCGTTCCGCAGCCGTACCCCCTTTGATGACTATGTGGAGCTGGTGCAGTCTGGGTCAAGAACGGTGGTCAAGGTTGATATGAATGGAGACATCGGTTCACCCCGCTTCCAACGCTTGGCAGTGCTGGATAACACCAACGCCGGTGACCTACAGGCATCGAATTTTATCCTGTAGCGATCGCTTTCTTATCCTAGACCTATCAAATCCGGTTAGACGCGCTATTATTCAAGATCTTGAGTAGTACCAGATATCTGGAGCCCCCTTATCAAGGGGGCAGCGCAGCGGGGGATCGAATGCAGATTCTACCAAGCTAATGACAGCGATCGCTCTCTAACCGGCCCTGATTGACGGACAAAACTCCTGCGATCTTGATGTTCACGTAGGTTGGGTTAGCGTCAGCGTAACCCAACGAAATCCAGGCTGGTACTGGGTTTAAGGCTGCTCAACCTAGCCTAGCAAAAAGATTTGTCAGTCAACCAGCTAACCGGACTTGGTATCAGCCTATAAGTCGTCTAGAAACTCAGATGCAGGATCAACACCGCTGACGAGCAAATAGTCCCTCGCTCTTGTACATGCGACGTATAACAGATGGCGCTCGGTGTTATAAACTTCTTCCAAGTCGGACTCATCTGAAATATATTCTACTCGTTCTTGCAGTGGAATCACTTCATCATCACAAGCCATGACCACCACGGCTCGAAACTCTAGCCCTTTGGCGAGATGCATGGTGCTCACGGCAATATGACCAGGGGAACAGGCGATATGGTCATCTAATTCAATGGGTGTTGCGCCTGCTTGCTGAATGGCCGCGATCGCTCTGGCTAATTGGGGGCGATCGCGGACGAAGACACCGATCTCATCGGGCTGGAGGTTCATGGTCAGATGGTTGGCAATCCATTCTGCCACCGACTCAAGTTCGTCGTCTGGAGAATCATGAATCTCCACAATGGGTGCAGGGCCGTTAAACACTGAAACTGTATGGCGACGCTCTTCTTGGTTGCCGTCTACATCACTGATGCTGCTGGGCAGTAAGCGATCGGCAGCGGCACGAATTTGATGGGAGGTGCGATAGTTGATGGTGAGGGTATGGGATCGCCCTCGGATGTCTACACCTAGGGCTTTCCAAGAGAAGGGCTGTTGGAAAATGCGTTGGCCTAGGTCGCCGGTGAAAAATAGGCTATCGGGTCGTTGGGAGCCCAGGGCAGCGAGGAAGCGCAGCTCGGCTACGCCCATATCCTGGGCTTCGTCGATGATGGCAAAGGTGTAAGGGTAGTCACCAGTATGGATAAGATGTTTGGTCACCTGTTGAAAAATGGTGGGACAGGTCTGCTGCTGGCGTTCATCTAACCCATGATGAACCTGGGCAAAGATCTGCCACAGGATCTCTCGCTGTTTTACACCTAGACGGGTTTTGCGTCCGAGTCTAGGTACGTCTCGATAGGCATCCCAGGTGGTCAGACGCCATGGGTCTACAACTGTGCTCCACTCGCCCCATAGAAAGGTATCCGTAAATTTTCCTGGGGCAATGTCTTGGGCGATCGCGATCAGATGCGATCGCAGGTCTTCTGGATCCGCCAGATTAGGCGGTGAAGCAAGGACAGTGTAGAACTCCCGCACTACATCTTGGATGGCTTTTACCTCAATCCGGTTGATGATGCTTGGCTCATTGCCAACCAGACGATGCAGCTTAAGGGCAAGCGCATTGGCTAGGGCAGGGGAGAAGGTTGTTAATAAAACGGTCGATTGGGGATGGGAACGGGCCAAATATACGGCACGATGGAGACCAACAATGGTTTTACCGGTGCCGGCGGAACCTGAAACGCGGGTCGGGCCGCTACAATCTCGTTCCACAAGCGATCGCTGCCCTGGATGCAGGAAAACAGTCCATTTTTCCCAAGGATATTTGAGAGCCCGGTCTAGTTCTTCACTATTGCTCATCACCCGGAATCGTCGTTGGGCATCGGGATGCTTGAAGGGATCTATATCATCAGGAATGGCAACCGGTTTCTGGGGTTTTCCGCCAGTCGCTAGTTCTAGGAGGGCTTCGGCTGCTTCTTGGGGAAGGTGGTCGGCTAGGTCGAAGAGGGTGTCTTCTGTAGCAGATTGGGCATCGTCTAGCCATTCTGGGGGCACTCCATAGGCTAGGAGGTCTTCGGCTGAGATGGCGGCAAACAACTGAGGTTTGGGTGAAGCCACAGCCGGCACCGTGACAGTTTTTTGGATGATCACCTCTTCTACCGTTTCCCGCACTTCCACCAGTTGAGCAGCACCGGTTTTGGGATGGCGCTCGATCTTGCGCCGCCTAGCCCAGATGTAGGCATCATCGTGGTGATCCACGTAGCAGAGCATGAGGCTAGCATCAGTTTTATGGACAATGAGGCGAATGTCTAGATTGACGCTAACTGACCAAAAGTTGGGGTCTTTGACGCGATCGAGTTTGTGGAGCCGTAGACCAGAACTGGTTGGGTTGAGCTGGAGGTCGAAGGCAGCGGTTTTAACTGCTTTTTGTTCTTGGCTGGTCAGCTTGGTGAGGCTGTCGGTGAAGGTGTCTGCGATGCGGAATTCCATTAGTCACCTAGAAGTGGAGTAATCGCTTGCAACAGATCAGGGATACTAGATTTTAGGGTAAGCCAAATACGATCGACATCTACACCTTCGTAGTCGTGAATGAGTTTGTCTCGCATTCCTGCCATTGCTGACCAAGGGATATTAGGATGTTGGTTGCGGAATTCAGGAGATAGGCGTTTGACAGCCTCACCTAGGACGGCAATTTGATAGAGTACGGCGGATTGGGTCTTGGTGTCGGCAGCAAAACCTTCTTGGGTCATGCCGTTCACGAAATCCAGGGAAAATCGGGCGGCTTTTGCAATATCAAGGAGGGATGCTTGATCACGCGGGTTCATAGGTTGTGCTGTAGATGACTTGGGCTGTGTTCAAAATTTCGTTGCGACGAATCCAGTTATCACTAGTCTCAATGACTCGTTTTTCAATCAGGTCTACGTCTCGTTTCACGAGGTCTTCGAGGTCTTGTTGCATGGTGATGAGGTCTACGATTGTCCAGGGAGCATTGGGCGTAAACTGAACCAGAACATCTAGATCGCTATTGGGGCGAAAGTCTTCACGTAAAGCTGAACCAAATACAGAAAATTCAACAATTTGCCACTTTTGACAAAATGTTTTTAAGGATTCAATCGGCAGGTTGACGGTGCTAAGTTGCATCATATATTTCCTTGGCTATACCGACTCAGTTTGGTGAGGCTATCAATGAAGGAGTCTGCGATGCGAATTCCATAGTCTAGCCACTTTTCGAAGCTTTGATACGATCGAGAATTTCACCACACAATTTTAACCACTCTTCTTGATGTTTATCTTTGGCTTTTTTGAGATTACTATCTGTTGGCATATAAGTCACTAAGGGAGAATGTTCAGCCTCAGATTTACGAAT